>CANREG010000065.1 GCA_947629565.1 uncultured Lachnospiraceae bacterium | reverse complement strand
CTCCGGCAGTTCCATGGAAAGCATATGCTCCCGCCTTGCCATCTCCACGCTGCCTTTTTCCACTGCCTCCACGGTCAGGCACTTAAGCTCTGAATAGCGGATATCCACATGGCATAAGGTCTGGACCAGCATGGCCATCCGGTAATCCCCGGCCTGCAGGGCACACTCCACCAGCTTCCGGTAATCCGTACTGGAAACAGACTTTTCCCGCTTTCCCTGATATTCCAGCGGAAAGGCTGTTATGGTAAGGTCCTTCCAGTCCATGGCGCCACAAAAGCTCCTGACCGATGCAATATAGGCGTTGGCGCTCCTTTTCTTGAATTTCTTCTCATGGACTAACCACGCCTTGAAGCCGTCAAGCTCCGCCTGGGTTACTTCCCTGCCTTCCAGATATTCCGAAAGCTTTGCCACATCTGCGACATACTTCTTTACCGTTGTCAGGTTCAGACGGCTTTCCTTAAGCCGTTCCTCAAATACTGCAATCCGGTTTTTTGTTACCATCCTGTCCATACATTCACCCTTTTACAACATAAGAAATAATATATCGTAACCACGCCTATGACTATAACATAATTTTTTCCCTGTTTCAATGGTTTTTTTTGGAATCTTCCAATATTTTAAATAATATCTAATATTCTGGCATTCCGGCAGACGGGGTAATGGGGAAAGTCTGCCCTTTTTTCAATAAAATCATTCCGTTTCTTTTCCATGAATTTCATTTTGGAGATTTCTCTTTGTTTCAATGAAAATTCTCTCTGGCGTAATCTTTTTGTGTGCCTGACATTCTGTTCTGTACATCTTTCTTTTTCTTGGCAAAAATCCTTTCCGGCATATTCCTTTTTATTATATCAGACAGGTAACTGCGGAACGCTCAAGAACCTATATGAAGCTGTGCAGGCAGAACCAATACCATAAGCAGGTTTTTTTATGCACGCCGGTACTTAGGTGGTGCGCCAGCAGCACCTTATGTACCGCTGCGTGTATAAATAAGCGCAAGCGCACCTGCGTTGGTATGGTTCTGCCTGTGCAGCTTTCATTCCGTACCCGCGTTCCGCCATCCACCTTTCTGCCATGCATACAACATATTATTTCATATGTTGTACTAACACCACAATTCAATCAGATTCAGCATTTCCAGCTGTTTCCTGTATTCCCTCGAAGTAGTACGGATATAGATTCTTGTCGTCTCAATACTGCTGTGCCCCAGCACATCAGCCAGTTTTGCGATATCTTTTTTGATCTCATAAAAGCACTGTGCAAACAGGTGCCGCAGGTTATGCGGAAACACCTTATCCGGCTCCACCCCTGCTTTTTTGCAAAGGTTTTTCATTTCCCGCCAGATATTACTCCGGTCCACCGGCTCCCCGCTTCTGGTGCAGAACACCACGCCGGAGCGGATATGCCCTCTGGCAATGTACAGCAAAAGCTGCTTTTGCAGTCCGGAGGACAGCAGAACTGTCCGCACCTTTCCCTTATTGTGGATCTCCACCTGTCCCCGTTTTACCGCCCCGACGGTCAGGAAGCAAAGCTCCGACACCCGCATCCCGGTGGAGGCCAGGGTTTCCAGTATCATAAAAAGCCGCGGCTTTTTTTCCTTTTTTGCCTCCCGCAAAAGCCGCTTGTATTCCCCCCTGCTTAAATATCTGCTTTCCGGACAGAAGGTTTCCTTCTGCACCCGGTAGGTCTTTACCTTAAGGTCATACCACTGCATATATTCAAAGAAACGGTTCGCCGCCACCAGATAGGAATTGACGCTGTTAACCTTATAGCCGTCTTCCCGGTAAAGCTTTTCCTTATACGCCAGCAGCAGGCTTTTTGTCAGGGGCCGCCCGTCGGCATAGGCCATCAGCTTATTTAGGTCGCTTATGTATTTCCTGATGGTTGCCCCGCTCTTTTCCTCCTCCCGCAAACAGGCTTCGTAGCCCTTAAGCATCTTTTGTGTAATTCTGCGCTCCATAGTGTCCTCCTGTCCGTAAGGCTTGCTGCCTTACCTGGTTTTTCTCTATTGTCGCAGATTTTTGTTAACGTATATATAACAAAATAAAAATTGCAAAAAAATACCCTACAGTTTTTCACTGTAAGGTACTTTCTGTAAATCAATTATTCCCTCAACGGTTTTGCGGCTTCATTCACCATGTAGCGCCATCAATGGAACCAGCACAAAAACACCCGTCAGCACAATGGTGCCGCCCGGCTTCAGATTAAAATAATAGGATAACACCAGGCCCACAACCGTAAACCCTATCGCAAATAATACGGAATAGATTACCGTTTTCTTATAACTGTTGGCAATCTGCATGGCGCAGGCCACGGGAATCACCATCAGGGAGGATACCATCAAAGCGCCCACGCTCCTTGCCGCCACAGAGACGGTAATGGCGGTCAGCAAAGTTACCACAAAATTAATCTTCCCCACAGGAACGCCGGCTAAGACTGCTCCCTGTTCATCAAAGGTGATAAACATCAGCTCCTTATATAACAGGAGAAACACCGTTACCACAATGACCGTCACCAGCAGCACCAATGCCACCTCCGTATCGGTAATCGCCACAATACTGCCGAACAAAAAGGAATTAAAAGCGGCTCCGTCCTCAATAAAACCGGACAGGATGCTGGCCAGACCGATTCCCACAGACATAATAATGGAAATAGAAATCTCCGCATATCGCGGAAACTTCTTTCGGATCTGCTCTATGCTGAAGGCGGCAAATATGCAGACCACTATGGCTCCGATTATGGGATTTATGCCCAGAATCAGACCTAACGCCACTCCCGCAAGAGAGGTATGGGATAGAGCGTCCCCCACCATGGACAGCCGTTTTAACACGACAATCACCCCGATCAGGGGAATGATTACCGCCAGCAGGATTCCCACCAGAAAAGCCTTCTGCATAAATGCATATTGAAACATATCTAACATGCGTCATCCCCCTTTTCCTTCCGGCTGCCATTCCCGGAGGCGTTATCTGGCGCATCCTGCCGGGAAAAATTCCGCCGCCCCTTATAGGAGGCGTCATAAGGCGCCCTCCTTCGGGGCTTAGAGAGAATCATTTTATCCTTTAACATCTCGTCGCACAGGATAGACGACTTGTCTAAGTGAACCGTACCGTTCTTCACATGATAAAACCGGTTCGTATACCTCGCCACCTGCTCCATATTGTGAGTTACCATAACAATCGTCATGCCATACTCCCGGTTTAAGCGGAACAAAAGCTGATAAAGCTGTTCCCCGGCTTCCTTGTCGATTCCGGTTAAGGGTTCGTCTAATACCAGAAGCTGGGGATTTTGCACCAGTGCCCTGGCAATCATCACCCGCTGCTGCTGTCCGCCGGAAAGCTCGGAGAGCATACGCTTGCGGTAGTCCTCCATACCCGCTAACTGTAAAACATCATGCACCCGCTTTCTGTGCTCCTTTTTGGGAAAATGAAACATGCCAATCTCTTTATTCAGGCCGGTAAGCACAATCTCCTCCACATTAGCCGGAAAATTGCTGACGGCGGAAAAGCCCACCTGCGGCACATAGCCGACGGAGTCCGCCGCCACCACCACTTCCCCCTTGCTGGGGGTAAGTTGCCCTAAAATTAGTTTCATCAGCGTGCTTTTCCCCGCGCCGTTGGCGCCGATAATTCCCACATATTCCTGTTCTTCCACTATGAAATTCACATCTGTCAGCACATTATCCCTGCCATAGGCAAAGCTTACATTCCTGACGGTTATCATGGGCTTTCCCATATCTGCTTCCTCTCCGTTATTTCCTGCATACGCACTTCTATAAATCAGAGGCTACCGCTTTCGCCAGCTTAGCCAGCTCCTCCACATCCGCCTGTCCCGGCGCCCATTTCACATTTACCGTATCACCGGTGTATCTGGGAATCAGATGCAGGTGAAAATGAAATACGGTCTGCCCGGCAATCTCTCCATTATTCTGGACTAAGTTCATCCCCTCGCAGTTTAACTGCTTTTTCAGGCTTCTTGCAACGGACGCAGCCAGGGAAAACAATCTTCCCGCCACCTCTTTGTCGATGTCAAAAATATTGTCATAATGCTCCTTGGGAACAATCAGACAATGCCCCTTGCTGGCCGGGTTAATATCAAAAAACACCTTGAACTCCTCATTTTCAAATATGGTCGTAGAAGGTATCTCGCCATTGGCAATCTTACAAAAAATACAATCTTCTTTCTTCATGGTAAACCTCCTGTTCTTCTCTGCCCTAAGGCTTATATTTCCTCAAATAGTATACCATTTTTTTACCATGATGCAAACACAAAAACGCCAGCTGCCGGAACCTCCGGTCAACTGGCGCCTCCTGTATCACCAAAAATCATACGCTGTATTCTGTTCCGCCTACGCTGCTTTCCACAAGACCACCGGTCCCGTAGGTAAGCCCCGCATACACCTTTTCACTGTCCGCCATAATAGGACCTGCTGTGTCGGTGGGCGCAATCTGCTCAAAACTTTTGCGGTACTTCTCCAAAATCCCCTTGCATCTCTCCAAATCCAAGGGCTCCCTCTTAATCTTTGCCTCAATTAACTGCTTATTGATAAAGGCGTAGACCGAATATACATCAGCCGCAACCTCATTGCTCCTGTTCAGGGTGGACATCAGCTCGACCTGTACGGACTGGGCTTTTCCCACGCAGTCGGTAAAGGTATCCAAATCCCGGTCTGCATACGCCTTTAAAGCCTCTCCAATCCAGTCTATCTCCATCTCCAGCATAACCACTGCCAGATCACCTACACCGGCCTGGGAAATTCTCATTTTATAAGCATTCATCTGCTCCTCTGTCATATGCCAATCCTCCATGACTTTTATGCCCGGTTTTCTCCGGCCTTTAGCTTCACTTTGTCACTATCTCTGGAACAACTGCAGCAGACCTTCCGGACGGGCATTGGATTTAATTAACATCTGCAATGCGCTCTGGCTTAACACATTCATCTGGGTGTACTCGGTAATCTCCTCCGCCATATCGGTATCGCTGATTCGGGAAACTGCGCTGGTTAAGTTCTCCTCCGCAGACTCCAAATTGGTGACAATATGGTCTAACCGGTTCTGGTAAGCGCCCAGAGAAGACCGGATATTAGACAGCTTAGCCACTGCATCATCCAGCTTGTCAACGGCCTCGGATGCATATGCATGGGTGTACACATTAATCGTATCAATATTCAAAGATGCTGATGTGGTCTTGTTGATATTCACATTCAAGGTCTGTCCCTCATTATTGCCAATCTGCAATACCATCGGCCCTGCGGATAATACTGTAATGGTTGTGCTGAAACCAGTCGTAACTTCTGGCTGAATATCATAAATCATCTGGAAACCGTCTTTGTCCGTTACTGTAATCCGGTTGCCCTGCGTCTCAATTCCGGCGGTATCCCGGAAACCAATCCTTCCGTTGGCGTCTGTCTGGAAATCCGCTACTGCGTCCGTGCCATATGTAGTAGTTCCGGTAATTCCCAACAGTCCTGCCAATTCATCATTATCACAGGTAATATGCAGATACTGCTTACTGCCATACTCTCTTGTCGTCATCTGTCCCGTTGTCTCGTCAAAATCAATCCCTATCTTATCCGCTGCCTCCCGGATTCTTGCTTTTACCGCATCCCCGGACATACCCGCCGTAAGCGTAATGTCAAATCCATTGATCGATATGGTGCCTGCCTGCTCTTCCGTCAATACCGCAGCATCAGCCATTAGATTCAATGTGGTGGTGGCCTGCGTTCCCGCAGAAGTAATACTCAACCCATACTTCCCCGGCTCGATATCGCCGCCAATCTCCGTTACCTTCAGACCATCATTATCTGTATAACCCTTCTTATTCAACTCGCCGTTTAACAGCTTCCGCCCATTGAAATCCGTGGTGTTGGAAATCCGGTCAATCTCGCTTAAAAGCTGATCGATCTCGTCCTGCATAGCGTCTAAATCCTCTTCCGCATAAGTCTCATTCGCGCCCTTTACTGCCAGCTCGCGGATTCTCTCTAAAATGGAGTGAATCTCATTTAATGCGCCCTCTGCCGTCTGTATCAGGGAAACGCCGTCATTGGCATTGCTGTTTGCCTGCTGCAATCCCCGAATCTGGGATCTCATTCTCTGGGAAATCGCGTGGCCTGCGGCGTCATCAGAAGACTTGTTAATCTTATATCCGGAGGAAAGCCGCTCCATCGCCTTTGTCAGATTATTGTTGACTGCTGTCAGATTGTTGTTGGCCGTGTAAGCCAATGTGTTGTGATTTAACCTCATAATTCGTCACCTCAATATTCATCTTTTCCGATAGCCACCGAATTCCTTTTCCTCCGGCTATCTTCTATCTCGTGACGGAACTCCTTTTCCTCTCACTGTCTAATTTAGTTATCGGCAACAATCCCTGTTAACTTAATAGCTGTAAGCAGCTGTTTTGCCGCCCGGTAAAGCTTGGAGGTCTCCACCTTCTGGCCGTCCCCGGAACCATAGAGCACCGGTCTGGTTCCGTCTAAACGCAAATCCCTGACCTCCACGCCTGCCCTGGCAAACACAGAGCGGAGCGTCAACTCGTTTTGTTCTAATACCCGTTGGCCTATTTCGTCCTCCGTAACCAGATAACCTTCTATCTGATTGCCTTCCATATGCATAAATGCTTCCAGCTCCCCGTACTTCTTCGTGGGAATGGTCGCCGTAACCTCGCCGGCCCCGCTGCCATTTTGCATAATGGACACATTCATAATCGTAACCTCTTCTCCCACCACCAGCGGAATCCGGAAAACCTCTTCCTCCACTGCCCGCATGGCGATAGGCATACCCGCATTCAGATATTTAAGCGCCTGGATATCCATCGCGGTGATGGTTCCGTCTTCCTCTTTGTCGTGAACCGCTTCTGACAGGGCGGACCGGATATTTTCCAGACCATAAATGACGTCGTCCTTGCTGTCAAAATTCTCTAAAACCTTTGCCTCCTGCTCCGTAATCTTTGCCCGCTTTTCGCCGGAAAGACCACCTTTAAGCTGCCGGATCATACCGTAAATGCCGTTCTCCCCGTACATTACCTGGTGGGCGGCAATCATATTGGTAGCGGTCTTCGGCATATTGTTGGCGTCTAACATCATGGTGACTTCTTCCTCATAGGCAAGCGCCTCCCTGACCTCGCTCAAAAGCTGCTCCGCCAATTCGCCTTCTCCCTGTCCGGAATCTCCCGCCTTGACCAATGTCTCTAACTCCTCTAAGCTTAAATTCATATAATCCGCATTTTCGAGGCTCTTAAAAGTCTCCGGACGGATATGGCGCATAATGCTTGAGGTAAGCGTCTGGTTGTATGCGGTTTCAATCTGGCTCAAAATGCCCTCGGAAGGCGTCTCCACATTCACCCGCTCTCCAAAACTTTCGTCCACTTTTACATTCATTCCCTTCGCCTTACGGCTCTTGTCTGCGGCAAACAGATTATTCAGGGTAACCTCCTGTCCGTTTCTCACCACAGCGCCGATATCCTTGCCATGGGATTTCTCCACCTTATCTAAGAGACGGTAAATGCCGATAAAACTTTTTCTCTCCTCCTCGGAGATTTCATTGTTCCGGTCCATCTGGTATAAAAACTCACTGAACCGCTGTTCATCCGTCACGCCTAAGATTTCCCGCTGCTGCTGGATTTCCTCATTCAGTCCGTCAATGGTCATATGCAAAGGATTCTTGCTCTCCCGAATCAGATTTAACACAATCTGGGGCGTCAATGTCTCAAACATCTGCTGCACCTTGGCGTCAGCAGATTTCACGCTTAAAATATTGCCCTCGTTCAACTCCATTTCATTGTACGCCAGAATCCGGACTGCCCGCCGGTTCTCCTCGTTCCGGTCAAAGTCCAAATCCTCTAAAATAGCGTCCACATTCTGAAAGGCTTCCTTTATGGAATCGCCCATATCCTGTCTCGGTCTTGTCATCATGGTCTCATAGGCTGCTCCGGCTAAAGCCGCCTTAATCTGATTGCCGGTCTCATACAAACCGCCTACGGTTACGGACGGGCGCTTCACCATCTCCCCTAAAGCATAAGCCGGCAAATTTTTCAGGGCGTCCGTTTCCTTTAATGTCTCCTTTAACAGGTCCACATTCTCCGGAATATCATGCATATCGTGGGCAGAGACCATTTTCTCATAGTAGCTGTTCTCCTGCTGCCGCAAAGACTCCACTACCTGGGTTAACGGTTTCGCGTCAATATTGATATCCTGTCTTACCAGACGGACTGCCGCCTCCATCGTCATGGCAAGGCGAATCTCCTCTAACTGCCTTCTGGCTGTTACCGCATTGGGATTCATCGAAAGGGCTGACGCGCTGCCCGGCTGTAATCCCTCGTCCTCGCCGCTTAGAGAAAGACTGGCTCCCTCCACGCCGGTATGAACAGGCGCTCTCATTCTCCGCACATCCTTGTTGCGCATGGAAATGTTATATAGATAGGAAACCGTAAGGGGCTTGCCCTGTACCGCCGCCGAATCCACCGCCTGCAAAGTAATGCCCTGCACCTTTTCGAGCAGCCGGGCCGCCCTGTCATGAATGGAGCTTCCGCTGATTCTTGCCTGCTCCGGCGGATTCCCCATGGTAATCTGCTCTTGAATGTTGCTCTTTGCCTGATCCAGAGAAACGCCGCGTTGGTTTATATAATTCACCCCCATGTAAAGCCGCAGGGAATCGACGGTAATCGGCAGTTCATGGGATAACATGAACCGCGCGCCGGACAGACTCTGCTCTGTCACCGAAAGCCCGGCTGCCTCAATAATTCCGGTCACCTGGGAATAAATGTCATTCCACACCTTATCGTCTACCGCCTCCTCTTTAGAGGGGCTTTCCTCATTGACACTGTTCTTTGCCATGTCCAGATTTTCTATGGTTAAATCCAGATTATTTTTTACCAGATAAATCATCTGCTCATTGGATATCAGCGGTTCCTCGCTTTTTATAAAGCCGTCGGAGGTCTCGTTCACCCCTGCGGTAAGCGCCGCTTTCCCGCTTATGTCCGCTGCCGTTGTCTTCGGCTCCGCCTGCACCACATAGCCTTCGCTGTTAAGCCTTGCCGGACCGGTATATTCCGTTGTCTCCGGCGCTGCCTCTCCTGCGTCTGCTCCTGCCGGCGCTATGGGCTGCTGCGCCGCCGGATTCTCCGGCTTTAGTGTATCTTTTAACTTATTGACCGTCTCCTGTACCACATCATGTATTCTCTCGTTGACCTCGTCCTGATGCTCCCCGGAACGAAGCGTAATCACCATGCCCATCAGATCAAATAAGGTTGCGTTCGTCACATCAATCTGCATTCTCCGGAGCTTTTCAATCTCTTCCGTAGAAAGGTTTCTGAGAATTTCCTTCTGGTTCTCCTTTGCCTTCTCCTCATCTAATGCGCCGTCTAAATTATCCTTTATCATATCGGAAAACTGCTCTGTCGTCTGCATAATCTGCGCACTGGTAGCTGCGCTTAAGGTGCTCTCCACCTTTGCAGGCTGTACCCCCACAATCTTTAAAGACACCTGATTCTTATCCGCCGCCTGCAGCTTCAAATAAATGGTATCTCCTGGCCTTGCGTTGTCGAGCTCTTTTGCCGCCTTTGTCTTAATCTGCACGCCGTTAATGTCAAGCACCGGTTCCTTTCCACCCTCCACTAACTTGCAGGCCAACAGATCCCCCACCTGATTATCGCCGAAAATACTGCCGCCGGACTTGTCCCCGGCGCCGCCAAGTCCCATACCACCTAATAAAGAATTGTCATAACCGCCCTGATTGTTGTTTCCATTTATCTGATAATTCATTACGCCACCTCATTTCCGCATTTAAATTAAACATCTATATACTATGTCGGAAATTTTTTGTATTTTCTAAAGGATAAAAAAGGGGACTGTCCCGCTGATAAAAAGCGGCAGCCCCAAAACAGCAATTTACTGTGTGATTTTTTTGGCTTTTTCTTTCTTCTTCTTTTCCTGCTCCTTGTTGGCCTTCTTCTCCTCCTTAGCCTTTTCCTCTATGGCAAGCTCCTTCTGGTACTCCCGCTGCTTTGCCATCAGTTTGGTGCGGAAGCTCTTTTTCTGGGGCTCCTGCTGCGCCGCATTTTTCTTCTTGCCCCGGATGCTCTTAATCTCCGT
Organism: uncultured Lachnospiraceae bacterium; assembly: GCA_947629565.1. Lineage (GTDB taxonomy): Bacteria > Bacillota > Clostridia > Lachnospirales > Lachnospiraceae > CAG-590. Next base: position 4,326 of record CANREG010000065.1, on the reverse strand, counting down.
AATGTAAATTCCGCTAATCATGGCCTTTACCTCGCATTTGGTAGGCAGCTCGTCAAAAATAGCGTCGTCACAAATCAGGTTAATCGTCTGGGGCCCTACCTTTGCCTTGACAATCGGCATTTTGGCTCCCTGAAAACGCTTTGGCGTCTGCTCCATAACCACCTTGGGGAGTCCCGCATCCCTAAGCTTCATCATTTTCTTATCAATAATCAGCATAGAGGTAAGCTGAGCCGCCTCCTGAAGCTGCTCCCTCTGCTCCATCTGTTTTTTCTGCATTTTGTTTCCGAAAATATAAAGGGCAACAAATGCAGCAATAATAACCGCAATAACGATCAGTGTAATAATAACGGGTGTTGGCATATCTCTCCTCCTATTTCTGTTCCGGCCAGCCCTGGCCGGTCTCCTTCTTTATCGTATCCCTGATGATCCCCTGAACATAGGCTCCCGCCTTTTTGCGCTGTTCCTTTGGAAGATCCTTTATATAAAATGGTTTCCCATAAATCACTTTCACTTTTCCCTTGCGGATATCAAACCCCGGCCTTACCTCCAAAAGCTGGTCGGTGTCGATTAAAGTCACCGGCACTACAGGGCAATCCGCGCGCTCCGCCATTTTCAGGCTGCCCTCATGAAAGGGAAGCATGTCCGGCTTCTGGTTTCTGGTGCCCTCCGGGCAGATAACCATGGAATGTCCGCTTTTAATCAGCCGGGCGCCGTTTTTCACCATCTCTACCCCCGAACGTATATCCTCCCGGTCTAAAAACACACAGCATATATCCTCCATCCACCAGTTAAGCAGGGGGAATTTCTCCATTTCTTTTTTTGCGACAAATCCCGGCCTCTTGGTGCTGGTCGTATGAATCACCAAAATATCATAATAGCTTCTGTGGTTGGAGACAAACAGCACCGGCTCCTTTGGAATATTTTCCGTGCCCTTGACTTCCACCTTCGCCTGCGTCTGAAACAGTTCAAACCGGAACGCCCAGTATACAATGGCGTTGCCAATCCGGTACCGCAGTTCGGGGTTGAACCTGCCAATCAGCAGTAAAATCAGATGAACCGGTATCATCACCACCAGAAACAAAAACAAAAATCCTAATACAAGTACGCTCCTCATGCGCCGCTCCTTCCGGCAGGCTGCTATTTACCTTCCATACAGCTTCGCCGTCTCAAATAAACGGGCCTCTAAATGCTGTGTCATATCTTCCATACGGAACCGCCACGCCCAGTTGCCCTCGCCAACTCCCGGCGTATTCATCCTGGCCTCAGAGCCTAAGCCCAGTACATCCTGCATCGGCACAATGGCCATATTGGCTACGGAAGAGAAACAGGCCCGAATCAATGTCCAGCATACATCTCCGCCGTCTGTATTAAAGTATCTTCTCAGTTTATCCTTCGACGCCTCGTAGCATTTCTGATACCAGCCCAGCGTGGTATCATTATCATGCGTACCTGTGTAGCATACACAGTTTCGGATAAAATTATGTGGAAGAAAGCTGTTTTCCTCCGGGTTTTCAAAGCCAAACTGTAAAATCTTCATCCCCGGCAGGCCGAATTTATCTCTAAGGTCAATTACCGACTGGTCAATCTCTCCCAAATCCTCTGCAATAATCGGCATATGATAGCCAAGCGTCGCTTCTAACTGGGTAAAGAAGTTGACGCCCGGCGCCTTCATCCATTTTCCATTTACCGCCGTCTCCTCCCCGAAGGGCACCGCCCAGTATTTATCAAAGCCCCGGAAATGGTCAATGCGGAGAAAATCCGCCAATTTAAGCTGGTGCCTTATGCGCTTGAACCACCAATCATATCCGGTCTTGGTATGCTCGCTCCATTTATATAAGGGGTTGCCCCAAAGCTGTCCCGTAGCAGAGAAATAATCCGGCGGCACACCGGCCACCACCTTGGGATAGCCCTTGCTGTCCAAATCAAAGAGCTTTTTGTTGCACCAGACGTCCACGCTGTCCCATGCCACAAAAATAGGAATATCTCCCACAATCTTAATATTCTTATTATTGGCGTATTCTTTGAGCGCCATCCATTGCCTGTAGAATAAATACTGGATAAACCGGTAGTACTCTACCTCCGCCTCCAGTTTTTCCATCCAGTCCGCTTTCTGTTTTGCTGTCGGCTTTTTCAGGGAATCCTCCCACATATACCAGGGCGCTCCCTCAAAATAATCTTTCCCCGCCATAAACAGGGCATAATCATCTAACCAGTCCGCCTCCCGGCAGAACGCCTGATAGTCCGCTATAAATTCCTCATTTTTCGAATAGGCGTCTGCGACCTCCGGATCGATAAACCGCTCATAAGCCTTTTTCAGCAAACCGGTCTTAAACTCGATCACATCGCCGTATTCGATATAGTTCGGATTCCACTGGGGCATCTCCCAGAAATCCTCGTCCCACAAAAGACCTGCCTTTCTAAGTTCGTCAATACTGATTACCAAAGGCTGTCCCGCAAAGGAAGAAAAAGGCTGGTACGGGGAATTTCCAAAACCTGTATGTCCCATGGGAAGCACCTGCCAGATATTTAATCCCGACCTCTCCATAAAATCAATAAAGGCATAGGCTCCTGCTCCTAAATCGCCGATTCCATAAGGACCGGGGAAAGATGTAGGATGCACTAAGATTCCTGCATATTTATCATAATCCAGTCCTAAACTTGAATTGTCCGTCATAATCCTTCTCCTCCGTTGCTTATTTGTAATATCCGGGAAGCTCTGCACCACTGTCCCAAACCGCGCAATGCCAAATTCTCCCAGACCTCCGAATGTCCACTCACAAAAGAATATTATAATGTGAAATGGTTTAAATTACAAGAGATATCTGCCTTTTTTATTCAAAGTGGAATAAAAGCTCCTTCTTCTAAAAATAGATGTGAATTTTATTGTAAACACAAGCACTTTTATGTATAATTAAAGTGTGGCAGGATTAATCTATATTATCTACTATTACAGATTTTAAGAAACCGAGGTGATACGGTGTCGGACAATACAAAACATACACAGGAAGTCAAGGCAAAACGTACCGCAAAAAACAGTGTGTTTTTAGACCTTTTTCAAGATAAAAAGAATTTATTGAAGCTGTATAAAACATTGCATCCAGAGGATACGGACGCAACAGAGGACACACTGGATATTGTAACAATAGACAATGTTTTGACAGATAATTTATATAATGATTTAGGCGTAATGGTGGGCAACAACCGATTACTGTTGCTGTTAGAAGCGCAATCCAGTTGGACGGTAAATATCTTAATCAGAATATTGTTGTATTTGGCACAAAGTTACCATGAATATTTTGAGAGAACATCACAAAGCTTATATAAGAGTACAAAGGTCAAAATGCCTAAACCCGAATTGTATATCATCTATACGGGCAATAAAGGCAAAAAACCCGAAACCATAACTTTATCGCAGGAGTTTTTTAACGGTGAGGATATTGATGTTGAGGTAAAGGCAAGGGTTATTTATGAGAGTGACACAGAGGACATTATCAATCAATACATTATTTTCTGTAAGGTTTTTGATGAACAGAGAAACCTGTATGGAATGACAGAGCAGACAGTTAAAGAAACGATCCGTATTTGCAAGGACAGGAATATCCTAAAAGAATATTTGATTAGCAGAGAAAAGGAGGTTGTGACGATTATGATGAGTTTATTTGATGATGAACAGATAATGAAAACATATTGGAAAGATATGGAAAACTCTCTTGCTCACAAGAAAGATAGAGAAACAGCCGAGAGAATGATTAAAGACGGAGAACTCTCTCTTGAAAAAATTGCACGTTATGTACCGTCCTTATCTATGGACGAATTAAAGGAACTTCAAGCTGAAGCTATGCAGTTAGCATAAACAATCAAAATCAAATATAGTAACAGCGTTAGAGTATATAGAAACTGAAATCTATATACTCTATTTTTTTGCCATAAAGGAGGAACATGAGCAATAGCACCCAGACCAATACCACAAGGCAATTAACCTATTATATGTCATAAAAATTTTTGTTGAATGTATATGGAAAGTGTAGTAGCATAATAGGCATTTTTATTTTCGCTTTTTCTCTCTCTTTTGGAGAAAGGCAAGCAACGCTACAATTAGGCTACCAAAGGCACACAACAAAGTTATTATCTTTGCATAAATAAAAAAAAGAATGCAGAAAAGATTTTTGACCAATTATTTTTTGAAATCAACCACCTATCGCAAATTCATTGAAACTATTATCTGCTTTACTTATAATGGCATTGTAGAGAAAAAGAAAGAGGTGATTATCATGCAGGTCGAAATTAAAATTGACAGTTCATATATCGACCCCAAAGTAATCATAC
>CANREG010000064.1 GCA_947629565.1 uncultured Lachnospiraceae bacterium | reverse complement strand
TATTGCAGATTTCCCTTAAAATCAAGGTTTTTATTAAAATTTAGCGATAAAAAAACAGGTAGTTTTTGACACTACCTTGATGATGTGGAAGGAAAAATTATGGAGTTTTCAGATTTTGTTGATATAATAACGGAAGTAAAAAAGAAAAAGCCTATATTATTTGGTTTGGGTAGTGACGATGTTGTATCTACGGAACAAATAATATATATTGAAGATTATTATAATATTGAAATTCCGGAGAGTTATAAACTATTTTTAGAAAAATATGGTGGTGGTTATTTTGCGTCGATAGTCGTTTATTCTGGAGATATTAATAGTGACTTTTATATAATTAGAAATGTTGCAAAGGAATGGATTGATAAAAATAAATTTTTTCCAGTGATTGATTTTGAGACAGGAGATTTGGGAGGTTTCAATGTGCATAATCAAAAATGCGATGATAATATTTGTATATTTGATCATGATGAGAATCGAATTATACAGTATGATAGATATAATTTTTTCCAGGCATTACTTAAATATGGCTTGAACATATCATTATAAAGGTATTTATAATCCGTATTAAAAGGGATGCAATATACAAATACAAAAAATAAAACCAGAATGTGGAAGGCATTTTACGGGTTATCCTTGAAATTGTATGTTTGATTGTGGTACACAATATTAGTATTGAATAATTAAATAAATCGGTATTGTTGGAGGTTGTTTTATGATAGATACAAGCGGAAAATGGTGGACAGGAGACTGTCAGGATGATATTGATGAATATTTGAAAGCGTATTCAGAGGATAACGCTTTGGATATCAAGCCTGTCAAATGCAATGCCTGCGGCAGCAATGCCCTGTTTGTCCGACTTGACCATGATGAAGATGTTATTCAGGTAGTATGCCCTGCATGTAAAACGAAAAAGATCCTTCTGGATTGTGAAGACATATGGGATGAGGCAAAGCCAAAAGCGTACCGGTGCCCAATCTGTAAAAAGAGGACGGCCTATCATATTAAGGTGGGTTTTTCAAGACGAGAAAACGGTAGTGTAAAGTGGGTATATATCGGGGAAATGTGTACCGAGTGTAAAACATTGGGTTCATTTATGGATTGGAAAATCGACTATGAGCCAACTGACGAAATGGAAAAAAACATTTGAATGATATAGATAATCTCCGGTTTGTTCAACCAACATTTCTTCTAAAGGGGGATTATATGCTTTTCTCACGATAAAGCCGGTTTCGTCTACAGTCTGACAGGGCAGGAGCTTACAGCAAAGTAAGCCCCACCCCGTCATTTTCATATAACTGCAATGTGCATATCAGCATTATTTTCTCTTAGCGTCTAACATAGCCCGGACCTTGGTGGAAAGGCCAAACAGGTTAATGAAGCCCTCCGCATCCTTGTGGTCGTAAAGGTCGCCGGTGGTAAAGCTGGCCAGCGATTCAGAATACAGGGAGTAAGGTGAGGTTGTGCCTGCCTTAATGATGTTCCCCTTGTAAAGTTTTAATTTCACCTCTCCGGTTACCCGTTCCTGAGTGGATTCCACAAAGGCCTGCAATGCCTCTCTAAGCGGCGACCACCATTTTCCTTCATAAACCACATCAGCAAATTTGTCGCCGATGGTCTTCTTGAACGCCAAAGTCTCCCGGTCAAGGATTAATTCCTCCAACTGCTCATGGGCAGCCATTAAAATGGTTCCGCCCGGCGTCTCATATACGCCTCTTGACTTCATGCCTACAACCCGGTTCTCAACAATATCTACAATGCCGATACCATGCTTGCCGCCTAAGCGGTTTAACTCCCGGATAATATCGGAAACCTTCATGGCCTTGCCGTTGACAGATTTGGGAACGCCCTTTTCAAAGGTAAGGGTTACATATTCCGCCTCGTCGGGAGCCTTTTCCGGGTATGTACCAAGGACTAACAAATGATCGTAGTTTGGCTCGTTGGCAGGATCCTCCAACTCTAAGCCCTCGTGGCTGATATGCCACAGATTCCGGTCCCGGCTGTAGGAGGAATCCGCAGAAAATGGAAGATTGATGCCATGCTGTCTACAGTATTCAATCTCTTCCTCTCTGGAATTCATGGTCCATTCATCCTGTCTCCAGGCTGCGATAATCTTAAGCTCCGGTCCGAACGCCTTAATGGCAAGTTCAAAACGAACCTGGTCGTTGCCCTTTCCGGTAGCACCGTGGCAGATTGCCGTAGCTCCCTCCTTGTGGGCGATATCCACTAAAATCTTGCCGATTAAAGGTCTTGCCATGGAAGTTCCAAGCAAGTATTTGTTCTCATATACAGCCCCGGCCTGAACCGTCGGCACAATGTAGTCGTCACAGAATTCATCTACTACATCCAATACATAGCACTTAGAAGCGCCGCAGGCTTTTGCCCGCTCCTCTAAGCCGTCCAGCTCGCTTTCCTGTCCCACATCAATGCAGACACAGATTACTTCATAATCATAATTTTCTTTAAGCCATGGAATGATGGCCGTGGTATCCAGTCCGCCGGAATACGCTAAAATCACTTTTTCTTTCATATTTAAAATCCTCCTTGTCCTATAGTGATATTCTTTCAGACTAATGACTAATATACAACGAAAATGAATATTATGCAAGGCTTGAATTGCCAAAAATAAAAATAAACTTGCATAATATTCATTTAGAATGTATAATTATTAAATCAGTTTGCAAGAAGGAAGGATAGAGTTATGATAAAAGCAGGAATTATCGGTTCCACAGGCTATGCGGGACAGGAGCTGGTAAGATTATTATTAGGACACAGGGAGACGGAAATTGTCTGGTATGGCTCTAAAAGCTATATCGACCAGAAATATTATCAGGTATACGGCAATATGTTTGAGATTGTACCGGATACCTGCTTAGATGATAATATGGAAGAACTATCAGAGAAGGCGGATGTCATTTTTACCGCAACGCCCCAGGGGTTATGCGCTTCCCTGGTAAATGAGGATATTTTAACCAGAGTTAAAATTATAGATTTGAGCGCAGATTTCCGGATTAAGGATGTATCTGTATATGAAAAATGGTACGGCATAGAACATAAATCTCCCCAGTATATCGGGGAAGCCGTCTATGGGCTTTGCGAGATTAACAGGGAGCAGATTAAGGGAAAAAGGCTGGTTGCCAATCCGGGCTGCTACACCAGTTGTTCCATTTTATCCCTGTACCCCCTTGTCAAGGAGGGAATCATAGATCCGGACACCATAATCATAGACGCCAAGTCCGGCACATCGGGAGCCGGAAGGGGAGCCAAGATAAATAACCTGTACTGTGAAGTCAACGAGAACATAAAAGCCTATGGCGTAACCACCCACAGACATACGCCGGAGATTGAGGAGCAGTTAGGATACGCCTGCGGAAAAAAGCTTCTCTTGAATTTTACGCCTCATTTAGTGCCTATGAATCGGGGAATCCTGACAACCTCTTACGCTGCGCTGAGCGGGAAATATACCTATGAGGAAGTAAGGGCAGTCTATGACCGCTATTATGAAAAGGAACATTTTATCAGGGTATTGGATAAGGATGTCTGTCCGGAAACCAGATTTGTGGAAGGCAGCAACTATGTGGATGTAAACTTTAAGATAGACGAGCGCACAGGAAGAATCATTGTTATGGGGGCGCTGGACAATTTAGTAAAGGGAGCCGCCGGACAGGCGGTCCAGAACATGAACCTTCTGTTCGGTCTGCCAGAGACGATGGGCTTAGAGCAGGCGCCTATGTTCCCTTAACCGGGTGCAGAAATGAAAATGCGAAAGCGGCGTATGCGTCGGCAGTGCCTTATTGCCGGAACTATGCCGACAGGCGTTTGGCAGTACGCATTTTACAGCGCTCATTTTGCGGCGCGTATAAAATTATATGGGAGGAATCACTATGTTAAATAAAAACATTAATATGGAGCAGGTTATCGCCAAGGCCCAGACCTTAATTGAGGCCCTGCCGTATATTCAGAAATTTAACGGAAAGACGATTGTCGTAAAGTACGGCGGCAGCGCTATGTTGGACGAGGAACTGAAATATAATGTAATCAAGGATGTAGCCCTTTTGAAGCTGATTGGCTTAAAGCCCATTATCGTCCATGGAGGCGGCAAGGAAATCAGTAAATGGGTAGAAATGATCGGCAAGGAGCCGGAGTTTATCAACGGACTTCGGGTGACGGATGCTGAGACCATGGAGATTGCAGAGATGGTGCTTTCTAAGGTTAACAAGGGACTGGTACAGATGATGCAAAAAGTAGGCTTAAATGCGGTGGGAATCAGCGGCAAGGATGCGGGACTGATGACGGTGACGAAGCGTTTTCCGGGCGGCAAGGATATCGGTTATGTAGGCGAGGTGAAATGTGTCAACAGTCAGATTTTAGATACCCTGATTGACAATGATTTTATTCCGGTAATTGCGCCTATCGGTTCCTCCGAAGATTTTGAAAGCTATAACATCAATGCGGATGATGCGGCCTGCGCAGTGGCAAAGGCGATTCAGGCGGAGAAGCTGGTATTTTTGACGGATATTGAAGGCGTATTCATCGATCCGGAAGACAAGAGCACGCTGATCTCCGAGATGGATATCAATGAGGCTAAGTCCTATATCGACAAGGGCATTGTCGGCGGCGGCATGCTGCCTAAGCTTTCTAACTGCATAGACGCCATTGAAAACGGAGTGTCCCGTGTCCATGTGTTAGACGGAAGGGTGGAGCACTGCCTGCTTCTGGAATTCTTTACGGAAAAAGGTATTGGTACTGCGATTTTAAAAGATCCGCTGTTTTAACATATGGCAGGGAGAATCAGATAGAAAATATTTGGAAGAATAATTAACACATTTAAGCAAAAAGTCCCCACCGCTATGCGCAGTATAGGCGGTGGGAGTATGTCACGAGAAAGCAGGGAACAAATGAGAAGAAAAGGAATCGCTTATTTTATATGTATGATTATGCTGGTGACTATGTTTTCCGGCTGCGGGACAAAGAAAGGCGAGACGGAGGAGCTTCCGCCTGAGCCGGTAAGCTATGAAGGGCTTATGGACAGCTTTAAGCAGTCAGCAAAGGAAGACACCGTAACCTGTTGGTATGGCAGCGAAGGAGATAAGGCGTGGTTAGAGGCAGCGGCGGCGGATTTTGAAAAAGAATACGGAATCAAGGTGAATCCGGTCTATTATGACGGCGTCAGTTTCTTTGAAGATATGAATCAGGCCAACCAGAAGGGGGAAGGGCCGGATGTATATCTGATGGGAAACGACCAGTTAGAGCTGGCAACGACCAGCGGCATGGCAGAAGAAAATACATGGTTTGACGACGCTTTCTGGGTGGAGAATTATCCGGAAACGGCAAAAGGGGCGTTTAACTATCAGGGGAAGCAGTACGGCTATCCCGTATATTTTGACACCTATTGTCTGGTGTATGACGCCAATCTTTTGGAAACCGCGCCTGCATCTATTGATGATATACTGGCCTTTTTGGATGAATATGAAGATACCGGTTCCACTAAGGCGGTGTTCCGCTGGGATGTGGCGGATCCATATATCAACAGCATGTTTGTTGCCTCTTATGCCAATCTTTTCGGAGAAAACGGGGATGACGCCGCCGCCTTTCAGATCAACAATGAACAGTGCGTTGCGGCCATGGAATATTTTCAGTCCCTCTCCGCCTATCTGTGGATGAACAAAGGCAATATTTCCCATGATATCATTATGAACCGCATTAAAGACGGTACTTTGGTACTGGGACTTTGCAAATCGGATATGCTTCCCGTTCTCTATGAAATGCAGGCGGCAAACCAGGCGGCGCAGCCGGAGCAGGAAGGACAGGGCGAGGCGCAGAATCCGGAAGAGCAGGAAACGGATAACCAGGGCGAAGAAAATCAGGGCGAAGGAGAGCAGGAGCAGAACGAAGACCAAGGCGAAGAAGAACAAGAACAGAACGAGGACCAGGGCGAAGAAGAACAGGGGCAAAATGAAGACCAGAATGAAGAACAGAACGAGGAGGAAAAGAAGGACAGCACGAATTATCAGGTGGCTTATGTGCCAAGCCTGACAGCGGAGCTTTCCTCCACCACATTTTCCACCACCTATGGCGCAATGGTAAATCCTTACGGAAAAGATACCTCTCTAGGCAATATGTTTGCCCTGTATTTAAGCTATGGCAATGCGGCAAAGCAGTTTGCGGGCAACGGGAAACTGCCGGTGATTAACCAGAAAGAAGGCTTTGACGCCATGCAGTCCGTGATTTACGCCCAGTACATTAACTCTAAGCCGGTGCCTAAGGTTATGGTCTTAGGGGATTATTTAAACGAGAGCGGCATTACCTATGATGCCATTTGGTCAGGAGAAAATGCAAAGGAGCAGCTTGATCTTTTGCAGGAAAAAATGCAGACAAAAATTAATGAATAAGAAATGGAAAAAGCTTCACATACTATTCCCAAAGCAGATTATGAATTAGGAGGAAATGTGTATGTGGGGCTTTTTGATTGCCTGTCTTTCAGGCGCATTGATGAGTATTCAGGGTGTATTTAATACGGGAGTGACAAAGGAGACGGGACCGTGGATTACCAACTGCTTTGTGCAGCTCACCGCCTTTTTAGTTTGTCTGGCCTTTTTCCTGTTTACGGAGCAGGGCAAGATTCCCATCGGAGATTTATTCAAGATAGACCACAAATATATGCTGCTAGGCGGCATCATGGGCGCCTTTATTACCCTGACCGTAATCCAGAGCATGTCTGCCCTTGGTCCGGCCAAAGCGATTCTTGCCATTGTCATTACCCAGGTTTTAGTAGGCTATCTGATTGAGCTTTTCGGCATCTTCGGCGTAGAAAAGGTCGGCTTTTCCGTCAGCAAACTAATCGGCATCATCATCGCCATTGCAGGTCTTATCGTATTCAAATGGGAGTCCTGATAATTTCATATCAATTTCTCCCCTCCGAAATGTCGTTCCCTGCCCGGCGGATGAATCTCTTTCCCTTCTCCGCCACTTTTATATTTGCAGCGCCGCCGCTGAGATAATCCTTTCCCATTTTTCCGCACTGGTTTCGGTTTTAAGAAATCCTGCTGACGGCCTGTCCTGCATATTTTATTGCACGTGCTTACGAAGAACTCGCACCGGGAAGGGGTGGCTGGGAAACATTTGCAGCCCCTTTGAAAACGCCGGTACTTGCGAAGGCCCTGTAATATCAGCCATTAAGTGCATGATTAGAGGGGCCTTCGCTTATGTACCGCTGCGTTTTCGACAGAGCGCAAGCGTGGCTGCAAAATGTTTGCCCAGCACCCCAAACCCGGTGCTCAGACACTTCTTCGCACGTGCATTATGCAGGACAGGCCGTCAGCGGATTTCTAAAAAACCGCGTGTCGGAAAAATTGGGAAAGGATTACTCCTGCGGCGGCTGGTGCTAACAGTTATGGCGGAGAAGGGAAGGAGATTCACCTGCCGGGCGGGAAGGGGACAAAATGAGGAGAAATTGATATGAAATTTAAGCAAATTTAATAAAAAAAGAGTTGTAAATTGTTTACATTTTAGGTATGATGAGAATGTATCTTATTTTATTTCATTTTATTGTTGGGCACTCTTTATTCTATTGAGATTTGATGTGGTATTTTTGTAGAAAAGGAGTGTGTTACATGAACAGATTAATAGGGTTATTACTTTTCCTTGGAGTCGGTCTGCTGACCGGCTGCTATCATGCCCCGGAGGTTATGACGGCGGAAGAGCAGGTTACATCCCGGAGTACGGACTTTGCGAAGACAGATTCCGAAGCCGCCATAGAAGAAGGCGGCAGTCAGGAAGCTGCGGGAACGGAAGAAAAGGCGGCTGGGAAGATTTCCGTCTATGTCTGCGGACATGTGAAAGCGCCCGGCGTCTATGAACTGGAAGAATCCGCAAGAATTTGTGATGCGCTGGCGCTTGCGGGCGGCGTGGCTGAAGATGGCAGGCCGGAGGCGTTAAACCAGGCGGAGCATATGACTGACGGGCAGACCTTGTATGTGCCGGGCATAGATGAGGCGGAGGAGACTGCAGGCGTGGAACCGGAAGACGATGGGTTAGTGGATATCAACCGGGCAGGGAAGGAACAGCTTATGACGCTGCCGGGAATCGGAGAATCCAAGGCGGAGACGATTATCCAGTATCGGGAGGAGCATGGGGCTTTTAGCAGCATTGAAGGGTTGATGGAGATTCCCGGTATCAAGGAAGGGGTATTTAATAAAATTAAAGATAAGATTAAATGCTAATGTCATGGATGAGATGGATTATATAAAGGATTTTATATAGGGAGATAGAGGAGAGTCAGGATGAAAAAGGTATTAGTTGTAGATGATGAGAAGCTGATTGTAAAGGGGATTAAATTTTCCTTAGAGCAGGATGAGATGGAGGTAACCGCCGCCTATGACGGGGAAACAGCCTTAGAGCTTGCCAAGACCAATGACTTTGATATAATTTTGTTAGATGTGATGCTGCCGGGGTTGTCGGGCTTTGATGTCTGTCAGGCAATCAGGGAGTTTTCGGATGTACCGATTATCATGCTGACCGCCAAGGGCGAGGATATGGATAAGATATTGGGGCTGGAGTACGGGGCGGATGACTACATCACCAAACCCTTTAACATATTAGAGGTTAAGGCGCGAATTAAGGCGATTATCCGCAGGAACCAGAAGAAGGATAAAGGAGAGCCAAAGCCTAAGACCTTAGTGGAGGGGGAGATGAGCATTGACTTAGACAGCCGCCGGGTTACCATTGCAGGCAGAGAAATTAATCTGACGGCAAAGGAATTCAACATCCTGACGCTCCTTTTGTTTCATCCCAATAAAGTATACTCCCGTGATGACCTGTTAAAAGAAGTATGGGGAAGCGACGCCTTAGGCGACGGGCGAACCGTTGATGTACATGTGAGAAGACTGCGGGAGAAGATTGAGACGGATCCGGGAGCCCCTAAATATATTCAGACGAAGTGGGGTGTGGGCTATTATTTCAAGAAATAAGCGGCAGACCAATCCCTTCCGGAGTCTTAAGGTAATCGTATTTCTTTCCTTTTTTTTGCTGGTGCTTATATTAATGCTGGCCTTTCATATGTTTTTGCAGCGCTCTTATAATGATAAGACCATTGAGGAGAAGCTTTTGCAGGTGCAGAACCAGTGCAGCATTATGGGGAATCAGATTCTGGTAAATCAGTTTATCATTGATTCCATGCAGGCAAATCTGAATGTGGAGATTGACCAGCTTGCCAATGTGTGGGAGGGAAGAATCTTAGTCATAGACTCCAATTATCGGATTGTCAAGGATACCTATACAATTGATCAGGGCAATTATATGATCTATGATGAAGTGTTTCGTGTCATGCGGGGAGAAAAGGAACGGAATGTCCGCATGGTTAACGACTATGCGGAGATTATCCTGCCTATTGTCAACTCGGACAAGGTGGTTAATGGTGCGATGATTGCTACGGTGTCTATGAAGGACATTGAGGACACCAATGAATATATTTCCGGACAGGCGGATATTTTAATCGTGCTTTTTTCCCTTATGGGTTTGGCGGCAGCGTTTATTGTTGCCAATATAAGCGTTCATGATATTAAAGGGCTGAACCGGAAAATATCCGTTTTGAACGAGGGACATTTAGAGCATATGGAGTTAGACAGCCGTGTCAACGAGCTTTCGCAGCTTACGGATTCCTTTAATGTGCTGATTGACAAGATGCGGGTGTTAGAGGAATCCCGCCAGGAGTTTGTGTCCAGTGTGTCCCATGAGCTGAAGACGCCGATTACCTCCATGAAGGTGTTGGCGGATTCCCTTCTGATGCAGGAGGAGGTTCCCAATGAGATGTACCGGGAATTTATGCAGGACATGGTGGAGGAGATTGACCGGGAGAGCAAGATTATCAACGATCTGCTGACTTTGGTGCGGATGGATAAAAAGGCGGCGGAACTGAATATTGAGGAAGTGAATATCAACGCCTTATTAGAGCTTTTGCTAAAGAGAATCAAGCCGATAGCAGCCAAGCGGAATATCGAGGTGGTCTTTGAGAGCTTCCGGGAGGTTGTCGGGGAGGTGGACGAGGTGAAGCTAAGCCTTGCCTTCTCCAATCTGATTGAGAATGCAGTCAAATATAATAATGACGGCGGCAACGTCCATGTGTCCTTAAATGCAGACCACAAGTTTTTCTATGTTAAGGTACAGGATAACGGCGTGGGGATCCCGGAGGACTGCCAGACTCAGGTCTTTGAGCGGTTTTACCGGGTAGACAAGGCAAGAAGTCGGGAGACAGGAGGCTCCGGTCTTGGACTTGCCATTACCAGAAACGCCATTCTCATGCATAAGGGAGCCATTAAATTATATTCCGAGCCGGGAGTGGGAACCACATTTACTGTGCGGATTCCCCTGAAATATGTAAAATAACCGGTGGGCTGTCGGAAAGGAATGCTATGAAAAAGATATATTTGTTATTTATGCTTTTACTGGTAGGGGTCCTTGTGGGCTGCGGAGAGGATGAGGTGGAACAGGAGGAACCTGCTAATCTTCGCCCGAACCAGATATATGCATATTTTGTTAATATGGATAAGACGGATTTAGTGCCGGTGGCGTATACGTTGAAATATACCCGGAATATTACGGCAGAGACAGATGGATTAATGAAATATCTGTCAGAAGGCGGACAAAAGGCCAATGTGTCCAAACAGGCAGAATTTCAGGTACCTGTACCGGAGGGGATTACCTATAAGGGCTGCCGACCGGGAGACCATACCGACGCAATAGAAGTTTCCTTTGATATCGTTTATGATTCCGTGGATGCAGAAAGTTTGTTGTTTTTTAAGGGATGCGTGGTTAAGACCTTAATTCAGTTAGAGGATGTGGAATGGGTTACCATACAATTAACGGATGTGACCAACAGCGATCCGGAGACGGCTACCGTTTCTGAAAACTTTGATGCGGACTCTTTTGCCATGTCTTTTGGTAGTGAGAACGGATACAGCCAGAAGGGCACGATAGTCCTGTATTTTGCTAATAATACAGGAGAATTTTTAAAGGATTACCAGAAGACTGTGGAAATTTCCAATACCACTTCTCTTGCCAGAGTGGTGGTGGAATCCTTAATCGGGGGACCGGAGCAGGAGGGGTATCAGCGTACCCTGCCGGCAACGACTACGATACGGAATATTTCCGTAAAGGACGGAATCTGTTATGTGGATTTCAGCGATGAATTTTATGACGCCAATAATCAGCTTCCAAATGAGATTATTGTGTATTCGGTTGTGAATTCTTTAGTGGAGCTGCCGACGGTTTCCAAGGTACAGTTTTTGCGAAACGGCGAAAAACAGCAGTTCTTTCGGGAAACCCTTCCTTTTGACGGGATTTTTGAGCGGAATTTAGATTTAATTGAACAGGAGGAATAATGAATCATTGAAAAGACCTTTGTTTTATTGGGTGAGCTTGTTCGCACTTGGGGAAGTGTTAAGCGGTGTGGTTCCAATAGAATGGATAGGGCTTAGTATGATATTGATATTTTCGGCGCTGTGTCTTACATGGGGCGCATTAAGGCGCAAGCGCAGGCAAATAGGAGAAAAATGCCGCAGGCGGGGCTGGATTCTGGCTGTGGGATTTCTTTTTTTGATGCTTGGTATGCTCTGCATGGGAAAGGAGCGGCGTAAGGTGCAGGAGTGCCGACAGTATAGAGAAGGGGAGGTTCGGTTTCAGGGCAGGATCAAGAGCAGGCAGTCCCGGACCTATGGCGATTGCTATATTGTAAGCTGTCATACATTGGATTGGGAAATACATGAGGAATTTCCTCAAAAGAGTAAGACGCTATACAATATGGACGTCATTCTTTATCCGGATGCCGGGGAGACTTTCCTATTGGGAAGCCTGATAGCGGGCAGGGGAGTGGTGAAACCCTTTTCTCAGGCTGCCAATCCAGGCGAATATGATGAGGAAAAGACAAGGCTTGGAAACGGCGTCTATCTGGCGTTGGAAAAGGTGCAGATACAACAGATTTACCGGCCTTTGCTGGCGGTGCGGGAATGGCTTGCTGACTGGAGAGAGCATTTTTCCGGGGTTTACGGGAAGATTTTGTCCGAACGAAATGCCTCGCTTGCCAGGGCAATGGTATTAGGGGATAAGGAGGGCTTAGACCAGGAGATAAAGGCGCTTTATCAGGAAAATGGAATCGCCCATCTGATTGCCATATCCGGCCTTCATATTGCCATGATCGGGGGCGGGTTATATCAGCTTTTGCGAAAAAAACTGGGGGGCTATGTGGCTCCCGCCGCCATAGGCATTTCCTTTATTACGGCCTATGGCGTGATGACCGGACTGTCCGGCGCAACCCTGCGGGCAGTTCTTATGATTATTATTTCCATTGGGGCGGAGCTTTGCGGGCGGCGTTATGATATGCTGACGGCGATAGCGGCAGCCATGCTTTTTATGCTGATTGCAAATCCGTTTGAATGCACTCAGGCAGGTTTTCTCCTTTCCTTCGGAGCAGTCTTTGGGATTGCCGTCGTCGGCCCTGTATGGAAAATTATGTTTCCCGGACTGCCCTCGTGGTTGGAGGGATTATGTATCAGTATAAGCGTACAGACGGTAATTTTGCCGGTTATACTCTATTATTTTTATGAAGCTCCTGTGTATGGCGTGTTGTTAAATCTTCTGGTGGTTCCCCTGATGGAGGCACTTTTGCCCCTTCTGCTTTTCGGGGGAGTTATGGGCTCCTTTTTGCCGGGGATTGCCAGTGCAGTCATGCTCCCGGCAAATGGGATTTTTAAGCTGTATGAGGCTGTCTGCCGCCTAAGCAGCCGCCTGCCCTTGCATACCCTGTGTACGGGGCGGCCGCCGGGCTGGTGGCTGGCTGTATATTACGGCGGGCTACTGCTTTTTTTGGCGGTTGTGTACCGGTTGCATGGTCCGAAAAGAAGGCATAAGGAACAGAAGGAATACAGGCGAAGGGCGAAAGGAAAGCATAGCGGACAAGAACAACAGAAAGAATACAGGAGGCGGGCGCAGGAAGGAAATATAGGACAAAAGGAACAGGAGAAATACTGGCGGAGGGAGCAAAGAAGGCGAATCAAAAAGATAGGAATCAGCATATTCCTCTTTTATGGATTATTGTTTTTTTCCCTGTATTGTTCAGGGGATTTAACCATCACTGTGTTAGATGTGGGGCAGGGAGATGGAATTTATATTCAGACGCCGGGGAAAAAGCATATTCTTATGGACGGCGGGAGCAGTTCAAAGGCCAATGTAGGGAAATATGTTATTGCCAACAGTGTCAGATATTATGGCGGGGAAAGGCTTGATTATGTATTTATTTCCCACAGCGACAGCGACCATTACAGCGGCGTTGCCGAGCTGTTGGAAAGCGGGGAGCTTGAGATTAGAAATATTGTTCTGCCGGATATTGCCAATCCCGACGAGGCGTATCGTAATCTGGTGGCCTCCGCCCTCAAAAGCCGGTGCAAAGTATATTATATGAAACGGGGAGATTCCTTACAGGTGGACGGGGTGCGTTTCCAGTGCCTCCACCCGGAGCATGAGGAATATCCGGATAAGAATACCGGCAGTCTGGTGCTGGCTCTTTCCTATGGCAGCTTTGATATGCTGTTTACCGGAGATTTGGATAAAGAGGGGGAAGAGGAGCTAACAGGAACGCTACCGAAACGTCGGATCGAAGTGTTAAAGGCAGCGCATCACGGCTCCGCCACTTCCTCCTCGGAAGAATTTTTAAAAGCAGTTGTTCCGGAAACTGTCTGTATTTCCGTGGGCAAAAAGAACCGTTATGGACATCCCGCCCCGGAGGTCATGAAGCGGCTGGCTGCCTATGCAGACAAGATTTATTTGACAAAAGAGCACGGAGCAATTACCATAGAAACAGATGGCAGGACGTACAGGCTTCGCACCTTTAAGCAGGTTTCGGATTAAACTCCGGCGGCTGAAGGAATGCGGGCCGTATGGGAATGGAGAGTGTGATGGCAAAGAAACAGGAGGACGGCGGCAAACAATTAGAGCGGGATATTGCAGAGGGAAAACTGTCCCGCTTTTATCTGCTGTACGGGGAAGATGACTATCGGAAAAAAGAATACCGGGATAAGCTGACAAACGCCTTGATTAGCAAGGATGATACCATGAACTATCACTATTTTACCGGAGATAAATTAGAGGCCCAGCAGGTGCTGGATTTAGGCGAAACCCTGCCTTTTTTTGCAGAGCGGCGCGTGATTGTTTTGGAGAATACCGGATGGTTTGATAACAAGGCGCAGGAGGGGCTGGAAGAACGATTAGAACAGTTTCCGGAATCCACTTTTGTTATTTTTGTCGAGCAGAAGGTAGATGGGAAACGGCGGTTCAGCAAATGGATGGCAAAAAACGGCCGCTCCTGTATGTTAAATAATGTTACGGGGTACCAACTGGAAAAGTGGGTGTTGGATTACTGCAGGGACGGGGGAAAAGAGATTACCGTACCCGGAGCCCGGTATCTGATTGAATATGCAGAAGCGGATATGATGACTCTCCATAACGAGCTTCATAAGCTGTTAGATTACTGTTACGATAAAGAAAAAATTGAGGTTGAGGATATCCGGGAGATTTGCGTCAGCCAGGCTCATGATACCCTGTTTGCCATGTTAGACGCTATCGGAGACCGGAATCAGGATCAGGCGCTTTTATTATATCATGACCTTTTAGCGCTGCACAATGACAGTTCCATGGCAAGAAGCGTGCTGGCAACCCTTTCCAGACATTTTCGGATTCTCATGGAGGCCTCGAAGCTGGTTTCCGAGGGAAAAGGAAATGCGGAGATTGCAGCCGCCTGCGGAGTCAACAATTATTTTATCGGAAAGTATGTGTCCCAGGCAAAGCAGTATTCCTATGCCGGACTTAAGGGGATGGTGGAGAAGTGCCAGGATACCCAGTATGCTATTGTATCGGGAAAGATTCAGGATATTGTGGGCGTGGAACTTTTGATTGTGGAATTCTCAGGAAAATCCAGGGCGTGACGGGAAAGTCAGGCAGAAAAGGTTATGTAGAAAAATGATACAAAAAAATTAATGGGTACAAAGAATATTTGTGGTATTATATCATATATTCGGTGTAAAAAGTGTAGACGAACCTTAAAACTCGTTGTATTTTTTGCATTTCAGTGTTATACTATACATACATTACAATGATGGAGGTGCGTGCATGTACCGAATTGCTATGGAAAAACTGTTAAAATGGAAACAAAGCAAACGACGCAAACCTTTGATTATCCAAGGCGCGCGTCAGGTTGGCAAAACCTGGCTGATGAAAGAATTTGGCAGACAGGCGTATGAGAATACCGTGTATATCAATTTTGACTC
>CANREG010000063.1 GCA_947629565.1 uncultured Lachnospiraceae bacterium | reverse complement strand
CTTGCTTCCAAAGCACTGCCAAAGTTCAAGACTACACTTCAGGAGAGTGCAGGGAAGTTTGTAAGCAAGATAAGCGGTGCGTTTAGTTCACCAAGTTCTTTAAAAGGTGGAAAAGGAACAACATTAGTTACTCATAGAGGGACCAATGAACATATAGAAAGTGTGTTGCAAAGAGGATTTATAAAAGCATATGCACCAAGAACGCGCATAGATAAACTAGTGGATCATAAAAATCCGGCTGTTTGGGTTTCAGAAGGAAAACCAACATGGTTTAATAGAATATTTTCAGGAATGGTAGGAAAACGAGGTGAGGCATCTGTTACTTTTGAAATATCTTCTGATTTAATCAAAAAACCAAACGGAATATTAAAACATTGGTTTGGCAAAGCCCAGCGAGTAATAGAAGAAGATATACCAATACCAGAAGATGTCATTGTGAAATTTGGAGGGAAATAATGTTTATATCAGTAATTATAATTTGTGTAATATTTTTTGTTTTTATGATTATATTTATTTACTTAAGACGTTATGATTGGTATTTGCTTTTATTTCCTATGATTATATTATCAGGTATTTGTGTGGCATTATCTTTAATATCTGATAAATTAAGTATTATTTTTTCACTAATGGTATGTGGGTATATTATTAACGGATTAACTAATAAAAGAGCAAAACAAATCAAAACAGAAACGGAATTGGAAAGAAAGCATATATTTGAAGAATATAAGAAGGATTGTGTTAATAATCAATCAACATACAAAAATTATGTATTACCAAGTGGTAGAAAGGTTGATTACATTGATTTTGACTCAAGAACTTTCTATTTATTAAGGCCATATAATGATAATCTTGAAAAGAGATACAAAAAACAACTTAAGAGATATTTATATGAATTAGAAACAACATTTGGTGGAACATGGAATTATGTTATAGATACATATTAGATTTGTATTTGTCTATAAGGCAGACAGAACCAAGGAATAACGATTTTAGAGGTGACACATAGAATTTGCAGATTTGAAAATTAACTTAATAAGGTGATTGATGTGAAAGAATACAATTATTCAGATATTATAAAATTTGAAAAAACAGGGATTTTATTTTCTGATGCAGAGTTTATTGAATTTGAAGAATGCAAATGCGAATGGGCGAAAGAAAACAATATTACTGTTGCAGATACGGTGTGTGTTGCAGTGCGCTTTTCAGAAGGGGATGATAGGCACTTTATATTTTATTCTAAGGAAAAAGTAAAGTTGTATTTTAGGTTTAAAGGGGTTTTAAAAAAGAAAAAAAGTAAAGATAAATTTAGAGAAGTACAAGTGTTATTAAATCAATATGGGTATACATCCTATGATATGACATAAACTCCCTAGCGTAGAGAGGTGTTGTCACCTATCTTTTAAATTGGTATAATATATATTTGGAATCAGGATTACCGCTATGAGGCAGACGGAACAGAAACCAGCTATTATTACGGGGCAGAGGGCTTATCCGGCCAGTATAATGATGGAACCAGGGAACGGCTTTATTACCACTTTGACAACATCGGCTCCACAACCCTGCTTACGGATGCCGCCGGAAAAGTCATAGAAAGATATGTCTACGGAACCTATGGGGAGCTGTTAAGCGGGGTAACGAAGAAGGTACGGTTCCTATATAACGGAGCTTATGGCGTAGCCACAGATGATAACGGCCTATACTATATGCGGGCAAGATATTATAACCCGGATATCAAGCGTTTCATCAACCAGGACATCAAGGTTGGGGATATCGGGAACAGCCAGAGCCTTAACCGTTATGCATACTGTGAGGGGAATCCGGTCAGCTTGGTTGACCCATTCGGGTTAAGCCCACAGGCAGCCCGGGACAGCGGAGAGGAAAGCAAGTACCAGTGGCTGCATAATCTGCTGGATGTGGCAGGCATATTTTTTGACGGAGCAGATATCATCAATGCCGCCCTGTATGCCAAGGAAGGTGACTGGGGGAATGCCGCCCTTTGTGCAGCCTCCGCAATACCGGCAATCGGCGCAGCCATTGCAGGAGTGGCAAAGAGCGTAAAGGCAGTGGTAAAGGTGAAGAAAGCTGCCGAGATAGCGTCCCTTGCGGCAGAAGCCAGCCGGATGACAAAGAAAGCCGCAAATACGCTGGATACCCTTTCGGATACCATGCGGGTGGCAGAGAAATACGGGAAAAGCGCCATCAAATCAGCAGACAACATACTGGGAGATGTGGGTACTAAGGTTGCCAAAGCCCTTGAAACAGGAGGGGATTTCGGAAAAGAAGCCGGAAAGGCCATGAAGAGTGCAGATGCAGTAGGCAACCTTAGACTGAGCACAAAGGTGGATGATGCGGCAGATGCGCTGAAGGCAACTGACTTTTATGCAGGACCGAAGGGCGTGGCAAAGAGCCTGGATGAGTATGATGCATTTGTTGAGAGTGGTAGTAAATCTAGAGTATTCACATCTAAAGACCCACTTGTTGGTGATGTGGCAACACAAATTGAACAAAGCATACCAAGAAGAGTAACATCTGTAAATAAAGTTGTTTATAGACCTGATGGAAGTATTCTGACCGACATTGATATAGAATTGGATAATATTGTAATACAGGTAAAAACAGGAGGTGGAAAGGGGTTGACAAAACAATTGGTTAAATCTGCGAATAGTACAGGAAAAATTGCTATTGGATATGTACCTGATGTGAAGCCTTCTGTTTTGAAAGAAGCAACTAATAATGGGTTTAAGGTGTTTACAAATATGGATGATTTAATTGAATTTATTAGTCAAAACTAGGAGGTGACAAATATGAGGTCTGTTATTTTGATTTCGACAAATGATAAAGAAGTGGAACATTTGTTTCGACAATGGGAAAATAAAGCAGCCAATATGTATGTAGACAGTGATAAATTAAGTATGGTTATTAATGGAGAAAGAATATATATTGATTATTGTGAAGATGGAGATGCTGATTATGAAGATGATGAATTAGTGAATATTGATATTGGCACACCATCATTTTATTCAATTTGTTATTCAGATAGAGATACAATGAAGTATTTTATTCAAAATAGTATTTTTGGTGAAGGTAGTTTTATGGATAATGATTTGGGAAAGATTATGAGGGTAGATGAATTAAGAAAGGAAGAAATATTAAACTTTATTCAATAAGTTTCATATGATTTTGTAAAGTTAAAAGCCAGTAGCCATCATCGGCTCCACAACTCTCTTTACTAATCAGGATGGAACCGTAGCAGACCGCTTTGTCTACGGAACCTATGGGGAGCTGTTAAGCGAGGTAACCAAGAAGGTAAGGTTCCTATATAACGGAGCCTACGGCGTAGCCACGGATGATAACGGCTTATACTATATGCGGGCAAGATACTATAACCCGGATATCAAGCGTTTCATCAACCAAGACATCAAGGTTGGGGATATCATCAATGCCGCCCTGTATGCCAAGGAAGGTGACTGGGGGAATGCCGCCCTTTGTGCAGCCTCCGCAATACCGGCAATCGGTGCAGCCATTGCAGGAAGTGCTTTTATAAAGTATGGTGGAAAAATAACAGGTGGTGCTAGACAGACACAAGGTACACCTTTGCAAATAATTTTGAGGAAAGTTGGTGGACAATGAAGCAAATAGACATAACTGGTGAAAGATTTGATTTTGTAGATTATTCAGAGGGAAATATATTTTTTGATACCTTTTCAGAAAAAGAAAAATTTGTTATAAAGGTTTGGGGGGCAACAATAATGCCTGAATTGGGCATTGATAGACAGGATATTTATGTTGCAGCTTTGTCAAACTTAATATTTGAAGAAGTTGCATATATTTCCATAAAATACGGAATATATGCAAATGAGGAAGGCACAAAATTTATAAAAAATATGCATGGTAATTCAACTCACATGCAACTAGAGTTAGGTAAAAAGGAAAATCTTAATAACTATACGGAATATGTTTTAGGAGGAATCTTAGGTAGATATGCAGGTTATGGCGAAATTACAATATATTGCAAGGGTAAAGTAAAAATTACATATGATGATACGGCGTTGGTTAGTGCGACAGAGTTTTGTTTAAATACTGACAAATACAGATTTCGTTAATTGTTAATTGGGGAATTAGTAAATGCAAGCAAAAAATGAAAATATATAGTGTTAGTATGCCTATGATGCGGAGAACACCCGGATATCCACCACAGAGGATGGAAAAACCACCGAATATCCTTAATGGTGGAGTATAGATCCGGACTCTACGGATGTTTTTTATCGTACTCAAGATGAAGTTAATAAAATAAGACGAAAAGCGGGAGAGAGTGGAGGCCATCATCCACATGGTTTGGCATTGGGTGGCCCAGAAGGGCAAAATTTGACGATTACGAATGAAACAAGAACATTAAAAAAATATAATACATAATAAAGTATCTGGTTTGCAAAGACGAGTAATTAATGCTATAAAAAAACAATTAAATTAGGAGGAGATATTACGATGTTAATTGATTTTATTGAATGGGCAGAAAATAATGATTGGCATGTAGTTAGAAAAAATAGTGAAACATTAAATTTAAGTAAAAAATTTACAAAGCGGTATCCACAAATTCCTTATGAATATCAGGAGTTTTTAATGTGTGTTGATGAATTTGTCTCGCCTAGTGAGAAAATATGGTTTCTCTGTGAAAGTGATTATAATAACAAGTCTAATAGTGCATTTAAATGGAATGAATATGAAATAATTAGTTTAGATGCAGCAGGGAATGATCGCAATTGGAAAAGGGAAATCATTTCATGGTGGGATAAATATTTACCAATTGTTATGTCGGTACAAGATGGTTATTCATATTATGCAATTGATTTATATAATGAAAAGGGTGCAATTGTTGAAGGATGTGAGCCGGAATTTGAAGAGGTTACAAAAATAGCCGATAACTTAGAAGATTTTTTTGATTTAATTATAAAAAATAAAATAAGTATGCAATAGTCATTGATAGTAGTACCTACGACTGCAGGAACCGTCTCGTTGAGGTAGGGGGCGTGGCCTATTGAAGTTATTTATAGAATTATGGAACTATTAGATGGTTATGGAGGAGAGTTGCAAAGATGCAATATAGTTAATAATGTAACAGGTGAAGTTATTAATGAAGGTTTAGAATTACATGATATATGTGTAGAGTTTTTAGAAGATCCTTTTAGAGTACAACCTTGTAAGCAGACTGATAACAAAGCTTGAGGAACCGACGAACAGGGGTGATAAAAATGTGGAAAGGTAATGATAAAATAGAAGAATTGTATCTTGATTTTATAAAAATAAAAAAGTTTCCTACAATATGTCCTATATGTAAAAAAAATAGTGCACATATATATATGCATCTTCATGATGCTCAAACAAGGAGAGGAGGATTGTGGATTTGGTGTAGTGAATGTTATACATTTTCGCACAGTTCATTCCATGTGCCAGAATATTGGGAAAATTGCCCATTGGTGGAACATGAGAAGTTGTGTGCTATACCAGATTATTTGGAGCAAATGAAGAAAATAATTGATACACATGTAAATACTATTAAGCATTTTATATAGAAATAGGGGGGCAATTAAAATGAATATAGATGAAATAAGTACTCACACGCAAGAAGTTTTGAAAAAAATGTTTTTAAGAACGGATATGAACCTATTACAATTTTCAGCAGAGTATAATATTATCCTATGTGAGACAGAGGAATCTTTAATTCCCTTATAATTGTTGACAAAAAAATTACAAAAATTTATAATCCTAGTATGGATAAAAAGGACTTTATCCGACGGTTACGATGCGTAACCGGATAAGGGAAAGGAATTTACTTATGGTTTACAATGTGGATTATGAGATTTGCTCCATTGTCTTCCTGATTCTGCTGGTGGTGCTGTCAGTGAGAAGGAAACCGCTGGAGGATTCTCAGTCAAGAATATTTCATATATATTTAACAGCCTGTTTTTTAAATATCTGTCTGGATGTTATCACCTGTTATATGCTGCAATATCATAAAATGATTCCCATCTGGGTGAATTATAGTGTGAACGGTATATTTCTTGCAGTGCAGTGTATACTGCCTACGATGTTTATGCTGTATGTCTACACCAGAATTCAGCAGGCCGGAAAGACCGTCCGTCAGCTTTTGTGGCTGGCTTATCTGCCGGCAGTCGCAGGCGTGATAATGGTGCTGTCAAGTCCGTGGACCAGAGCGATTTTTTATTTTAACCGGTTTGGGTATCAGCATGGCAGCTTACATAGTTATCTGTATATCAACGCCGGTTTATATGCGGTGGGAACCATAATCTATGCCATTGCCTCCCGAAAGATAATCGGGGGAAGGCAGGTAATGATTGCCGTAATGATAATTCTTGCCGCCATGCTTCCCACAGTGGTACAGTATTTTCTGCCAAGCTATATGTTGAGCGGCTTAGGGACTACCATTTCCATCTATATTCTGTATCTCAGCAGCGAAAGCCAGTCTTCCTATGTGGATATGACAACCGGGGCGCTGAACCGGGAGGCGTTTGCCTTTCATGTGAAGGAGATTGCCAAACGGGGAATGCCGGAGCAGATTTTCGTGGTGGCTTTGGATAATTTTAAGCTGGTCAACGAGATTTTTGGCATGGAGGGCGGCAACGAAATGCTGCGTTTGCTGGTGGAGGCCCTGCAATATGAGTATGGGGAGAACAGGATTTTCCGCTTTGGCGGAGATACTTTCGCCATTGCCTTAGAGGAGACGACAGAGAGCGTCAAGGAGTTAGACAGTATCCGCAGAATCGTGACAAGGTCGTGGATTTTGCGGGATACCGAGGTGGAACTGTCCGCCTGTATCTGCCTTGTCCATACGATTCACCATACGGAGGAGGATTTGGTGCAGACGATGGAATATGCTGTCACCAAAGTTAAGGGGATTGGCAAAGGGCAGTTTTTAGAGGTAGATGTGACAGAAGTAGAGGAGGCTGCAAGGCGGAAAGCCATTGAACAGGCCATGGTTGCCTCTATTGAGGCCGGTACTTTTGAGGTGCATTATCAGCCAATCTACGATACGAAGGCAAAGAGATTCCACTCTTTAGAGGCGCTTGCCAGATTAAA
This sequence comes from uncultured Lachnospiraceae bacterium, assembly GCA_947629565.1. Lineage (GTDB taxonomy): Bacteria > Bacillota > Clostridia > Lachnospirales > Lachnospiraceae > CAG-590. The sequence goes on along the minus strand of CANREG010000063.1, from coordinate 8,225 downwards.
TGTGCCGGAATACGGTTATGTTTCCCCAGAGGAGTTTATCCGGATTGCGGAGCAGAACGGGACGATTTTGCAGATTGGTATGCTGGTGTTAGACGAGGTGTGTCGCTTTATCCGTCAGTATAACCTGAAGAAAAAGGGAATTGATTTTGTGGAGGTCAATCTCTCTGTCGTACAGTGTATGCAGGAGCAGATTTATAACGATATCCGGTCTGTGCTTGACAAATATAACATGCCGCCGTCCATGATTAACTTAGAGATAACGGAGAGCGCGGCGGCCTATTCCGAGGAGCGGTTAATCCGCAATATGGCAAGGCTTTCCCTGATTGACATTACCTTTTCCTTAGATGATTACGGTTCGGGATATTCCAACATCAATTATCTGGTGGATTTGCCGTTTTCCATTGTTAAGATTGATAAATATGTGGTATGGGCGGCAATGAAAAAAGTGACCTCCCGTATGGTTTTAGAGAACACAATCGCCATGTTTAAGGATATTAACCTAAAGGTTGTGGCGGAAGGAATAGAGGATTTGGAGATGGCGGAGATGATTACGGCCATGGGCGCAGATTATCTGCAGGGCTATTATTTTTCCAAGCCGGTCCCCAAGGAGAAATTAATCGAATGTTTGGAGGAGGGATATCTTGAAAAATTGCAGAACAAAGCGAAATAAGATAAAAAGGCTGCTGTTAGCGGGCATTTTGTCCATGGGCCTTATCGGGACGGCGGGATGCGAACAGACCGAAGCAGAGCATACAGAGGAAGGCAGACGGTATATTGCCGTAATCTGCAAGGGCTCCCAGCATGAATTTTGGAAGACCGTAGAGCAGGGGGCAAGGGACGCCGGTGAGGAATTGAATATTAAGATTTCCTTTGAAGCGCCGGAAGACGAGTCCCAGATTGACAAGCAGATTGATATGGTGGAAAAAGCCATACGCAATAAAGCGGACGCCATTGTGTTGGCGCCGTTGGATACGGATAAGTTAAATGAGTCCATTGACAAGGCGGTGCGGCAGGGGATTCCGGTGCTGACCTTTGATTCGGATGTGACGACGGAAGCCAGAGTGGCGACAATCGGTACAGACAACCGGAGCGCCGGGGCTATCGCGGCCAGAAATGCGGCGGAGCTGATGGGCGGCAGCGGAAAGGCGGCGATTATCTCCTATGTGGAGGGCGCCCAGACGGCGATTGAGAGAAATGAAGGCTTTTGTGATGAGATAGAAAATACATACCGGGGAAAGATTGAGATTGTAGGGCTTACCTACTGCAATGGCGATGTGGAGACGGCCAAGGAGCAGGCGTTGGATTTCTTGGACAAATATCCGGACCTTAAGTGCATATACGGAGCCAATGAGGGAAGCGCCGTAGGCGCCGCCGAGGCCGTTGCGGAGAGAAAGTTAGAGGACAAGGTTTCCGTAATCGGCTTTGATTCCTCCGACGCTGAGATTTCCTATCTGGAGTCGGGAGCCATTGACGGCATGATGGTGCAGAACCCCTATAACATGGGCTATCTGGGCGTGCGCAATGTGAACAAGGTATTAGACGGCAGGGATATAGAAGATAAATTTAACACCGGCGCCGCCTATGTGAACCGGGATAACCTGTATGACGAGTATACCCAGTGGCTGCTTTATCCTCTGGGAAATGCCGGGGATTGATGTGGAGGAGCAGATATGACAGAGAAGAGAAAAGGAATGACCATACGAAAAAAACTTCTGCTTAGTTATTTCTCCCTTGTATTGTTAATCGTGATTATTGGAATTATCGGCATATCCAATATAAGAGAGGTGTACAAAAACGGCAATGAGATATATCTTAGCAATTTAAAATCAGTGGATTACCTAAAGTCCATTGACCTGAATGTCAAAGAGATTGACCAGAGCCTTATGGTGCTGATGAGCAGAGTGGGAAGCAGCTATCAGGAAGAGTATCTTTCCGATATCAACAGGCTGCAAAAGGAAAATGAGGGATTGCTTGAGGCTTATAGTAAGCTGAATGTGACCAGACTGGAAAAACGCCGTTACAACCAGTTTAGGTTAAGCCTGCTTACCTTTGACAAGCAGATTGAGGTAATTAAGGAGAAATTAAAAGCCGGAGACCGGGAGGCTGCCATTAACGCCTATACGCAGGAGCTTGCGCCGGTGCGGGCGACGACCTATGAGCTGATTGAGGCCATAGTGGAATTGTCTGCCGCCAACGCCCAGAGTAAAAATGATAACAACCAGAAAATATATGACCGCCTGATTTTAGTAATCGTAATTACCATGCTGCTGGCTATCCTGATTGCGGTTATCGTTACCGTTAAGATGAGCAACTATTTTACCAGCAAGCTAGGCGCAATCCAGCGGCTGGCGAAGCGTATTTCCGAATATAACATTTCAGACGATATCCGGGGAATGTCCAATGATGAGTTCGGACAGACGATGGAGGCCCTTAACGATTCCCAGTTCATGATGAGGGAGCTTATGGAGCGGATTATCGAGGAGTCCTCCACAATCAGCGATACCGGCGAGGAGGTATCGTTGGCTGTGCGTAAATCCGGACAGCGGATTGAGAATATCAATGTGAAGGTGTTACAGTCCGGCGAGATGGCAGGGCAGATGGATAATACGGTCCGGACGATTTTAGAGGATCGCTCGTTAGACCAGGATACAGTGGAGCGTCTCAACAATATTTTGAAGAAATCCGAGGAGGCCAGAGGAATTTTGTCGGAGGCCAGGGCGGAATTGAGCAGCGTAGCCATGTATTTAGAGCAGATTGGCATTACCTCCGACTATCAGAATGAGATTGCCAACAGCCATAAGGAGCAGGTAAAGAAATTTAAGGTGTGATAGATGCGGTCAGCTTTCCGTCCGGGGTTTTTTCCGGTACAGGACGGCCAGAAATGGGAGAAAGCCCACAAGACCGTACAGGCCGATAACGCCTAAAAGAAGAAGGATGGCCGGAATGTTCGGGCAGAGACTCTGCCCTTTTAAGAACAGGTAGTAGGCCATGCTTCCCAACAGGGTAAATACGCAGCAGGGAAGGAAGATGCTTTCCTGAAAATGCAGTTCGATGGGAACCTGTTTTTGCAGCTTACCCATGCAGGCAAGGCTTAGGAACAGATAGCTGGCAAACATGCCGGCGGTATAGCCGGTAATGCCGATTTTGGGAATCAGCAGTTGGATAAATCCGATGCGGATGACAGTGGCAATCATGGTCAGCAGCAGGTTGTGGGCGGCAAAGCCCAGCCCGTTTAAAATGCTGGCAAGCGTGGTTGCCAGGTAAATTAAAGGACACAGGAAGGAAAGCTGGTATAGATACATACCGGCTTCTTTATTTTGGAAAAATAACACGCCGATGTCCCTGCCGAATATGTAAAAGGTGATGGTGGAAAAAATGCCAATCAACAGGCAGAAATGCAGGCTTTTTTCGCATAGGCGCACCAGATAGGGCTTTTGCAGGGAGGAATTTGCGGAGGACACCGCCGGCAGCAGCATGGTGGACAGGGAATTGGTGATGGTGGAGGGAAACATGATAAAGGGAAAGGCCATGCCGGAAAAGACGCCGTAGGTGGCAAGGCTTAACTCCGAATTATGGTAATACATTAAAAGCACGGTAGGAATCATAATGGCCTCAATGCTTTGCAGTACGGTTAAGGCCAGCCGGTTGGCGGTTAAGGGAATGGAATTTTTGGCAAAAAGCCGGAAAATCTGGGCTTTGCGGATTGGCCGCCCCTGAAAGCAGTTCTTATATTTGCGGTGGTGGATAAGTAAGGCGGCGACAGAGTATAAAAAGGCAGTCAATTCCCCGATGACAATGCCCCATACGGCGAATTGGGCATCGTAGCTGCTGCGGACACAGATATAGGTGGCTAACAGATAAAGGCCGAGAATCTTGGCGGTCTGTTCTAGCAGATCGGATATGCCATGGACGCTGGATTTTTCCAGACCGATGAAATATCCATGAATGGAACCCTTCATGGACATAAAGGGAATCCCCAGACAGATGATTTTCAGGCAGTTCACACATTCCGGCGCATTCAGGATATGGGTGCATAGCCAGAGGGCGTTTCGGCGCATAATAAAGCAGACGGTCAAGGAAAGCAGGGCGCTTACCACAAAGCACACCCGGAAGAAGGCTCTGGCAGACGCCATATCTCCCCGGCTTTTGTATTCGGATACCAGCTTGGTAACCGCCAGTTCATTTCCGCAGGTAGTCAGGGCAAAGGCCACCATGTAAAGGGGAAAGATCAGCTGGTAGATACCCATCTCCTTTGCACCGATTAATCCGGAGAGGAATATTCTATTGTAGAAACCTAAGATTCTGGTGGAAAATCCTGCTATGGTCAGAATCAGGGTTCCTTTGATTACCAGATTGTTGGCGGTCATATTTTTGATTTTTGAAAGGATATGGGATATTTTCATGGAATACTCCGGATTCTTTTTCCTGCTAGGTATATATATGTGGGGGAATCCGCATTTATTCCACATGGGGAGGCTGCAGGTTTTCAGGATACAGGGTATGAGACAGTCCGGTGTGGATTTTCCAAAATGCAGGATATGGGAAGCTTTGCTGCAGGTTTTCCAAAATGCAGAATACGAGGCAGCGCAGATTTTCCGGATAGGCTTGACAGGCAGGGGAAAGACTGATATGATTATAGCGTGATATCCGACTATTTTAGTGGGAATTGAGGTGAGGAAATTGAAGTTATCCACGAAGGGAAGGTACGGCCTGCGGGCGATGATTGACTTAGCGGATTATGCGGAGGAGGCGCCACAGTCCATTGCCAGCATTGCGGCCAGGCAGTCTATCTCCGACAGCTATTTGGAACAGCTTATGGCCAAGCTGAAAAAAGCGGGGCTTATCACCAGCATACGGGGAGCCCAGGGAGGCTATGTACTGGCGAAGGACAGCAGGGAAATCAGCGTGGGGGATATATTGCGGGCCCTAGAGGGGGATTTGTCCCCGGTGAACTGTTCGGGAATCAAGGACGAGAACGGGTGCCTGGGCAGCAAATCCTGCGTCACCAGAAATGTCTGGAAACGGATTGACGACAGCATACAGGCGGCGGTGGATTCCATTTATTTAGACGAACTGGTGGAGGACAACAGAAAATTACGGATGGAACTGACATGCCAGGAAAGCGCATGCGACCTGTAGGATAGAGATTGAAAAGAAAGATATAGAAAAGAAAAATATAGAAAAGAAAAATATAGAAAAGAGGAATGAAACCATGGAGGACAATCGTTTTATCTATTTGGACCACGCGGCGACAACTGCGGCGAGACCGGAGGTAGTGGAGGCTATGCTGCCGTATTTTACGGAGAAGTTCGGCAATCCCTCCAGCGTGTATAAATTTTCGCAGAACAACAAGGCGGTCATTACCGAGTGCCGGGAGAGCATTGCAAAAAGCCTGAACGCAAAAGGCAATGAGATCTATTTTACGGCGGGCGGGACGGAATCCGACAACTGGGCCTTAAAGGCGGCTGCGGAGGCGTACGAGTCCAAGGGAAAGCACATCATTACAACGAAGATTGAACACCACGCCATTTTACACACAGCCCAGTATTTAGAGAGCAAGGGCTATGAGGTCACTTATCTGGATGTGGACGAGAACGGAATCGTCAAATTAGACCAGCTAAAGCAGGCAATCCGTCCGGACACCATACTGATTTCGGTTATGTTTGCCAACAATGAGATCGGAACCGTAGAGCCCATTAAAGAGATTGGCGAGATTGCAAAGGAAAAGGGAATTATCTTCCACACGGATGCGGTCCAGGTATTTGGACAGCTTCCCATTGATGTGGAGGAATGTCATATCGATATGTTGAGCGCCAGCGGGCATAAGTTAAACGGCCCTAAAGGAATCGGATTTTTGTATATCCGCACCGGATTGAAGCTGCGCAGCTTTGTCCATGGCGGCGGGCAGGAGCGCTCCAGACGGGCGGGGACGGAAAATGTAACCGGTATTGTGGGGCTTGCCAAGGCGGTGGAGATTGCAATGGCAACCATGGAAGAACGCAGCCGGAAGGAATGTGCCATGCGGGATCATTTAATTGAACGGATTTTAACGGAGGTTCCGTACTGCCGCCTTAACGGGCACCGCACCAGTCGTCTTCCCAACAATGTGAATATCAGCTTTCAGTTTATCGAGGGAGAGTCCCTGCTGATTATGCTGGATATGGCGGGAATCTGCGCGTCTTCCGGTTCCGCCTGCACCTCCGGCTCTTTGGATCCCTCCCATGTGCTGTTGGCAATCGGCCTGCCGCATGAGATTGCTCATGGCTCCCTGCGGATGACATTAGGCGAGGAGAACACCATGGAGGAGATGGACTATGTAGTGGACCACATTAAGGAGATTGTGGAGCGGCTGCGCGCCATGTCGCCTTTGTATGAAGATTTTGTAAAAAAGAACCAGTAAAGATACAAGGAGGAAGCATATGTACAGCGAAAAAGTAATGGATCATTTTACCAATCCCAGAAATGTAGGGGAGATTGAGAATGCCAGCGGCGTAGGCACTGTGGGCAATGCAAAATGCGGAGACATTATGCGAATCTATTTTGACATTGACGACAATCAGGTTATCCGCGATGTGAAGTTCAAGACCTTTGGTTGCGGCGCGGCTGTTGCCACCAGTTCCATGGCTACGGAGCTGGTAAAGGGAAAGACCATATATGAGGCGTTGGAGGTTACCAACAAGGCGGTAATGGAAGCCTTAGACGGTCTGCCGCCGGTGAAGGTACACTGTTCCCTTTTGGCCGAGGAGGCGATTCATGCGGCCCTCTGGGATTACTGCCAGAAGAACAACATCACCATAGAGGGCTTAAATAAGCCAAAGAGCGATATCAGCGAGGAGGAGCCGGAGGAGGAATATTAGAAGGCTCCGCCATATGAGGAAAACGGGGGCGTCTGCTGCCTTAATATGCAGCTGCGGTTCCGGTATGCAGGAGAGAGAAGATGAAAGAAAGGGTTGCAGTCGGCATGTCCGGCGGGGTGGATTCCTCGGTGGCGGCCTATCTGTTAAAAGAAGCGGGATATGAGGTCATCGGCGTGACCATGCAGGTGTGGCAGGATGAAGATCCGCTGGCCTCTGCGGAAAACGGGGGCTGCTGCGGATTATCTGCGGTGGAGGACGCCAGACGGGTGGCGGCTATGCTGGATATTCCCTATTATGTGCTGAATTTCAAGCGGGAATTTAAGGAGTCGGTGATTGACTATTTTGTGGATTCTTATATCCGGGGAAGAACGCCCAACCCCTGTATCGCCTGTAACCGCTATGTCAAGTGGGAGGCGCTGCTTGACCGGGCGCTGTCCCTTAACTGCGACTACATTGCCACCGGCCATTACGCAAGGGTGCTGCGGCTGCCAAACGGCAGGTATGCCATAGGCAAATCCGCCACAGATAAAAAGGATCAGACCTACGCCCTGTATAATCTGACGCAGGAACAGCTAAAACGGACGCTGATGCCGGTGGGGGAATATGAAAAGGAGCAGATTCGGGAACTGGCAAAGCAGCTTAACCTGCCGGTTGCAGGCAAGCCGGACAGCCAGGAAATCTGTTTTATACCGGATCACGACTATGCCGCCTATATTGAGCAGGAGACCGGCCGCAAATTTCCGCAGGGAAACTTTGTGGACCGTAAGGGAAATGTGTTAGGAACGCATAAGGGGATTATCCATTACACCGTCGGCCAGCGGAAGGGCCTCGGCCTGTCCCTCGGCGCGCCGGCTTTTGTGCTGGAAATCCGTCCGTCCACGAACGAGGTTGTGATTGGAACTGATGCGGACACCTATCACGATACCTTAGTGGCAGACCAGCTTAATCTGATGTCAATTTCCGAATTGTGCGACGGGCAGGAGTTTCTTGCCAAAATCCGCTATTCCCACCCGGGTACGCCCTGCAAGGTTCGGCTTGCAGACGGAGGAAATGTCGTCTGCCATTTTAAAGAGCCGGTACGCGCCATTACGCCGGGACAGGCCGTGGTCTTTTACGACGGGGATGTGGTTGCCGGAGGCGCTGTGATTAAACAGGCGGAGAACTCATGAAAAAATAATGGGGAAAATGACGGGCATAGGGTATGGTAAACCGGGTTGCCAAAGCTTTCCTTTGGTGGTACAATAAGTTTGTTAAAATATTTCAGAAATTTTTAAGAAAGGCTTGACACCTTTATGACAAGTAGTACGATTTTAAAGACAAGACAAGACAAGACAAGACAAGACAAGACAAGACAAGACAAGACAAGAC
>CANREG010000062.1 GCA_947629565.1 uncultured Lachnospiraceae bacterium | reverse complement strand
ATCTGCATTTTTCAAGGTTCATCAGAGCCTGTTTTTTTCAGCTCAGTTTTTCATATGTCACTTGACACTACCTTCAATAAGATTTTTACTAACCCTGCAAAGTCAGTAATCTTATTTTACTCTGAGGTATCTTTTTATCAACCACCTTCCTTGGAATTCCCTATATTTGAATTATACAGGAAGCTCCTTAGGTAGACAAAGTAAATAAACAAAGTCTACTTAAAGGGGGATTTTTTCAAGACAGACCTGTATTGGTAAGGCATACCGCAAACCGGTGTGCCATTCATTTTTTTGTAGTAAAATCCCATAAAAAATGGTAAAATTCTATTAATATAGGGAAATGATTACGGAATGGAGGAGATATCATGTATAAACGGGTGATTTGGATTATATTGGACAGTGTGGGAATTGGAGAAGCGCCGGACGCAGACCGTTTCGGGGATGTGGGGGCGGATACCTTGGGCAATATTCTAAAGGAACGGGGGCAGCTTCAGGTTCCCAACATGGAAAAGTTAGGGCTGTTTTCCATTGACGGAACGGCTCTGCCGAAGACGGATATGATTCCCATTGGCGCCTATGGGAAAGCAAGGGAATTATCAAAGGGAAAGGACACCACGACAGGGCACTGGGAGATGACCGGGATAGAGACGAGGCAGCCCTTCCCCACTTATCCGTTGGGATTCCCGGAGGAACTGATGGAGGAATTTGTCAGGCGTACGGGTTGTAAGGGGTATCTTGGCAACATCGTAGCCAGCGGAACCCAGATTATCAACGAACTGGGAAATGAGCATATGAAGACCGGATATCCCATTGTCTATACCTCTGCGGATTCCGTATTTCAGATTGCGGCCCACGAAGATGTCATTCCCATCGACAGGCTTTACCGGATTTGTGAGACGGCCAGAGACCTGCTTACCGGAGAACACGCTGTGGCAAGAGTTATCGCCAGGCCGTTTGTAAAAGACGGCAATAAATATGTCCGCACGCCGAACCGCAGGGATTTTTCCCTGAAACCCAGCGAAGACAACCTGTTAAGTTATCTGACAGAAGCGGGATACCGGGTGACAGGCGTGGGGAAAATCCACGACATTTTCTGCGGAACAGGCATTGGCGATACCGTCCATACCAAGAGCAATATTGACGGCATGGAAAAGACTATGGATTTCATGGATACCCAGCATGAGGGGCTGATATTTACCAATCTGGTAGAGTTCGATTCCACATGGGGACACAGGCGCGATGTGGAGGGCTACGCCCAGGGCTTGGAAATTTTTGACAAGGGGTTAAGCAGGCTGATTGCTAAAATGCAGAAGGACGATTTGCTGATTATCAATGCGGATCATGGCTGCGATCCCACTTTCCGGGGGACGGATCACACCAGGGAATATATTCCCGTGCTTGTCTATCATAAGGGCATGGACCGTGGCGTGAATCTGGGCACTCTCAATACGTTTGCCGATATTGGTGCAACCATTGCGGAGAATTTTGGCGTAGGCCCCCTGCCCATAGGCGTTAGTTTCAAAGATAAATTGTAAGAGGAGATAGATTATGCATGTATATGATATCATTATGAAAAAGCGCAACGGGAAGGCGCTTTCCAAAGAGGAGATTAGTTATCTTGTGGACGGGTTTACCAAAGGGGAGATTCCCGACTATCAGATGGCCGCATTTTTAATGGCCGTTTATTTTCAGGGGATGAACCCGGAGGAGACTACTAAGCTTACTATGGCCATGGCGGACAGCGGGGAACGGCTGGACTTATCCGGCATTAAAGGGATTAAGGTAGATAAACATTCCACGGGCGGCGTGGGGGATAAGACGAGTTTAATCATCGGCCCCATTCTTGCCAGTCTGGGCGTGCCCGTGGCAAAGATGAGCGGCAGAGGGTTGGGTCACACAGGCGGAACCATTGACAAGTTAGAGAGTATCAAAGGGTTTCAGACTGCCCTGCCGGAGCGGCAGTTTATGGAACAGGTCAACCGCATTGGCCTTGCCATTGTGGGACAGACTGCCAATCTTGCCCCGGCGGATAAGAAAATCTATGCCCTTCGGGATGTGACGGCAACCGTAGACAATGTTTCCCTGATTGCGGCAAGCATTATGAGCAAAAAACTGGCTGCCGGTGCAGACGCAATTGTGCTCGATGTAAAGACCGGTTCCGGCGCCTTTATGAAGACATTGGAGGAGGCAAGAGGACTGGCAAAGACCATGGTTGCCATCGGCACCATGGCCGGAAGGGACACTACCGCAGTGATAACGGATATGAACGAGCCGCTGGGAAATGCAGTGGGAAATATCTTAGAGGTTGAGGAGGCTGTGGAATGTCTTAAAGGCAGAGGGGAGCGAAGGCTTATGGAGGTTTCTGAAACCCTTGCCGCCTATATGCTGATTGCCGCCGGAAAGGCGGCCGCAATCGACGAGGCAAAAGCAATGGTTACAGAAAGCATTTCCTCCGGGAAGGCTTTTGATAAATTTAAGGAGTTTGTAAAAGCCCAGGGAGGCGACACAGGGGAATTAGAATCTGGTAATTTTGAGCGGGCCGGACTTTCGGAAACGGTCTACGGACGGGATTTGCAGGAAAAACCCTTTGACAATGCCTATCTCGTTTCCTGCGACAATCAGGAAATCGGCATGGCTTCCTTAGTTCTTGGCGGCGGACGGCAGACCAAGGAGGATGTGATTGACCTGACGGTGGGAATCCGCCTGTATAAGCATTTAGGGGATGAAATAAAGCCGGAGGAGCCTGTGGCGGCGCTTTTTGCCAACGACGAAGGGCGGCTGCGGGAGGCAAAGGCAAGATTTGTGAAAGCCTGTACCCTGTCGGACAATAAAGATTTCCACAACCAGATTGTCTACGAGGTGATTACGAAGGAGGATCTGTCCGGTTCAGAAAAATGACAAAGCTCATGCCGACAAGATATATATGATTTTGCCGTTGCCCTGAAAATACCCGGAAAAAGAATAAAACCGCAGATTTGTTAATAAACTGTAAGAAAGAAAATATGGGTGTTTTCAGTGAAAAAGAGAATTTCAATTTATATGGTTATCGTAATGCTGTTGTGCCTTTTACCGGTTTCTTCTGCATTTGCGACGGAAAACGGCAGGGAGGCAGCAGAAACTACGCAGGAGGAGACGGCGGAAGCTACGCAGGAGGAGACGGCAGAAGCTACGCAGGAGGAAACGGCGGAAACTACGCAGGGGGAGACAGCGGGAAATGCGCAGACAAACCCTGCGGCGGACAATGGCGCAGTGCTGGATATAGAGTCGCCCTCCGTGCTGCTGATGGAGCTTAACAGCGGGCAGGTGTTGTATGAAAAAGATGCGGATACAGCCAGAAGACCGGCCTCCGTCACCAAGATTATGACCATGCTTTTGGCCTTTGAGGCTATTGATTCGGGAAAACTGAGCCTTGACGGAACCATAACGGTTTCAGAGCATGCCGCCAGCATGGGAGGCAGCCAGGTGTATCTGGAAACAGGCGAGACGCAGACGGTACAGGATATGTTAAAATGCATGATTGTATCCTCCGCCAATGATGCGGCTGTGGCTGTTGGAGAGGCGGTTGCCGGAAGCGAGGAGGCCTTTGTGGCGATGATGAACGAGCGGGCAAGGCAGCTTGGCATGAACAATTCCAGTTTTGCCAATGCCTGCGGCTTAGAGGCGGAAGGACATTTAATGAGCGCCAGGGATATCGCCATTCTTTCCAGGGAGCTTTTGCTAAACCACCCGGAGGTTCTTGATTACACCACAATCTGGATGGATACGATTATCCATAAGACAAAAAAGGGTGACTCGGAATTTGGTCTGGCCAATACCAACAAATTCCTGAAACGGTATGAGGGGGCCAACGGTTTAAAGACGGGATATACTTCAGCGGCAGGATTTTCCATGTCCGCAACGGCCACCCGCAACGGCACTACCCTGATTGCCGTCGTTATGGGTTCCAAAACCAAGGATATCCGCTATTCGGATGCGGAAAAATTGTTGAATTACGGGTTTGCAAGCTGTAAAATATATCAGGATCATAAAGTGTTAGAGGGAACCGGTGAGATTGCCATAGAGGGTGGGATCAAGGATACGGTTGCGGTGAAGGCGGCCAATGATTTTACCTATGTCTTTGTGGGAAATGCCGGAGAGGGAGAGGTTTCCAAAGAACTGGTTATCGTAAAGAATCAGGCTCCCGTAAAGAAGGGGGAAGTGGTTGCCAAAATGCAGTATACCCAGGGAGGAACGGTGTTAGGTTCTGTGGATATTGTTGCTGCGGAAACTGTTAAGCAGCAGAAATACCACCATGCCCTTGCCAAAATATGGAAGCGTTTCATCAATATTTATTAAACCTTAAGGAGTTACAAATGAAATTGTGCTTGAATATATTGGAAATTCTTAGTATACTAATTATTGTTTGTCTGGTTTGCGTGCTGTTAATCAGCTATTTTGAAAACCGGAGGCTTTCGGTCACAAAATACCGGATTGCCGATTCTCTTATTCCGGCGGCCTTTGACGGATATCACATAGTGCATTTAACGGATTTGCACAATGCGTCCTTTGGCAGGGAGAATGAGAGGCTTATTCAAAGCATAAGGCAGCTAAAGCCGGACATCATATTGATAACGGGAGATATGATAATCGGAAAGCCGGGGGCGGATGTTACATTTGCGGCTCAGACGGTGAACGCTTTATGTGAGATTGCGCCGGTCTATTACAGTCTGGGAAACCATGAACTGCGGGCCATGCTTTATACCGATACCTATGGCAGCATGTGGAAGGATTTGAAAGCCCGGCTTTCTCCGGAGGTACATCTGCTTTTAGATGAGCGGGAAACGATTGTAAGGGACGGCGAGGCGGTTTACCTGTATGGACTCAATCTGACGCCGGAGCTATACCGCCGGTTACGTAAGGCGCCTATGCCGCAGAATTATCTCACTTCCCTGTTTGGAAAATGCGAACCGGACAGATACCATATTTTTATGGCGCATAATCCGGAATATTTTAAGGAATATGCAGATTGGGGAGCAAACCTTACCTTTGCCGGACATGTGCATGGCGGAATGATACGGCTGCCGTTTTTAGGCGGCGTTCTGTCGCCCATGATTCGTTTTTTTCCGAAGTATGATAAGGGATTATTTACAAATAATAATAGATATATGATTTTAAGCGGTGGACTGGGCAATCATACCTTTAAATTCCGGGTGAACAACCTGCCGGAAATCGTGTCCGTAACGCTTTGTCAGAAATCAGTGTAGGAGAGTAGAAATGGACGATAAGAAGAAAAAGGAAAACGAGAAAGAAACAAAGGGAACATCTGTTGAACCTACTCAGGAAATTACAGATTTTGATGAGATTAAGAAGGCTGACGATGCTGCCGGAGCAGATAAAAAGAGCCAAAAGGAAACCGCTGACTCAAAGGACGGAGAGAAAGAAAAGAAAACCGCTGACTCAAAGGACGGAAAAAAAGAAAAGGAATCTGTCGCTTCAAAGGACGGAGAAAAAGCCAAGTCCGACGAGAATAAGGAAACGGGCGAAAAGAAAGAAAAGGAAACACCCGCCCCAAAAGACGGAGAGAAAACCGCATCTGATGAGAAATCGGAAACGGACGAGAAGAAAGAGACGACTGAAAAAAACGCTGTCACTCCAAAGGACGGAGAAAAAGCCAAGTCCGACAAGAAATCGGAAACGGACGAAAAGAAAGAAAAGGAATCTGTCACTTCAAAGGACGGAGAAAAAGCCAAGTCCGATGAGAAGCCTGAAACAGAAGAAAAAGAAGCCAACGCCTCAAAAGAAGGAGATAAAGCAAAATCCGAAGAGAAGCCACAAACAGACAAAAAGGGAGAAAAGGAAGTTACTACTCCAAAGGACGAAGAGAAAGTCACATCTGACGAGGATAAGGAAAAAGACGACAGATATTACAATCCGAAGGATAGCCGGAAGGGGAAAAAGATTGCCGGTATCATACTTTTGACGGTAGTCGTTTTGTTAGCGATTGTCTATGCAGGCGGATATATCTATTTTTCCGGACATTTTTATCCGGATGTTGCAATAAACGGCGTGACAGCTTCCAATATGAGCAAGGAACAGACCAAACAAAAGCTGGACGATTTTTATACCGATTATACGCTGACAATGGATACCATTGACGGCAAGCAGTTGTCGGTCAACGGTAAGGATATTTCCATGCAGATTACCCTGCATGATGAGATGAATGATTGTATCAGGCAACAGCAGCCTTATCTTTGGTTTGTCAATATGTTCGGACATCATGATTATACCGTCGGCGCAGATGCGGTATGGGATGAGAAGGCCCTAGATACAGAGTATGATTCCATGAAGATACTGGATAAGAAGCTGATGGTTGCGCCAAAGGACGCCTATGTCGGAGTGGAGGACGGAAAATTTAAGATTGTGAAAGAGGTATTAGGCAGCACCATTGATACTGCGGCCTTTAAAAAGGCGGTGGAAAACAGCTTATCTACGGTGCAGTCTGTCCTGAATCTTAAGGAAGCGGGTTGTTATAAGCTGCCGACAGTCTATGAAGCCGACGAGGAATTACAGGCGGAATACGAGGCAAAAAATGCCTACGGAAAGAATGTAATTAAGCTCAAGTTAGATGACTTAACCTTAGAGCCAGGAATGGAGCTTTACAATGCGGTTTTAGAGAAAAAGGGAGAAAATTATCAGATTTCCAAAAATCTGGTGAAAAAGTATGTGGAGTCTTTAGCCAAGGAGTATGATACCATGGAGACCGAGCGTACATTCACGACTTCGTTTAGCAGTAAAAAGGTGAAGGTGTTCGGTTCCGCTTTTGGCTACAAGATGAACCAGCAGGAGACGACAGACGCTCTTTACAAGGCGTTAAACGCCGGTAAATCCGCAACGGTGGAGGCAGTCTTTGAAAGTAAGGGCTATACTTTGCAGGGAGAAAATGATATCGGAAAGACCTATGTGGAAGTGAATCTGTCAGAACAGCGGGTAATTGCCTATAAGAACGGCAAAAAGATTGCAGAGGGCGACTGCGTATCCGGCAAGGAAGCCACCGGTGACGGTACCTGTATCGGCCTTTATGCCATTCAGGATAAAAAAAGCCCTACGGTGCTCCGGGGAGAGAAGGTACAGGTCACGAAATATGTCACCAAAAAGAAAAAGGGCAAAAAGGTAAAGGTTAAGCAGACATCATCAGAGTATGAGTACGAATCACCCGTTACCTTCTGGCTTCAGTTTAACGGCGGCATCGGCCTTCATGATGCGGCGGGCTGGCGGAGCCAGTATGGGGGAAGCATATATTATTACAGCGGTTCCCATGGCTGTGTGAATCTTCCCTACGATTTGGCGGAGACCATTTATAATAATTTTGAGATTGGGGACCCTGTGGTCGTATATTTCTGGGATAACGAAAACCGCAAATAAAATGAAAATCATAACAGAATCAATGTTCATTACACTTGGCATATGCTATAATCATAAAAGGCATATGCTAAGTTTTTTTGAAAAGGAGAAAGGGTATGGGAAAGGTTGCAAAACGGATTGAGGATTGTCTAAGGCAGATACGGGATATAACGGATTTTGTTCCTAAGGTGGCGCTGGTTTTAGGCTCCGGGCTTGGGGAGCTGGCGGAGCAGATTGAAGTGGAGGAGATTGTCGATTATTCCGGAATAGAGGGATTTCCCCAGTCCACCGTGGCCGGACATAAGGGGCGGTTTGTCTTTGGTTATATCGATAAGACGCCCGTGTTGATTATGCAGGGAAGGGTGCATTACTATGAGGGGTACACTATGGAGGAGGTAGTGCTGCCAATCCGCTTAATGCATGCATTAGGGGCGGAGATTTTGTTTTTGACCAATGCGGCGGGAGGAATTGGAGAGGGGTTTCAGTGCGGGGATTTAATGCTGATTACAGACCATATTTCCTGTTTCGTCCCCAATCCCTTATTAGGAGAAAATGAAGACTCTCTCGGGGTGCGTTTTCCGGATATGAGCCGGATATATGATGAGGAGCTTTGCGGTATCATCCGCAATGCAGCGAAAGAAACCGGAATCGATATGAAAGAGGGCGTCTATATCCAGCTTACCGGACCCAGCTATGAGACGCCGGCGGAGGTACAGATGTGCAAGCGGTTAGGGGCCTCGGCAGTAGGCATGAGTACGGCGGTGGAGGCGGTGGCCGCAAGCCATATGCAGATGAAGGTCTGCGGCGTTTCCTTTATCTCCAATCTGGCCGCCGGAATCAGTCCCGTTCCGCTTAAGCATGAGGAAGTGAAGGCGGCTGCGGATGAAGTGGCGCCGAAGTTTCAAGCGTTGGTTAAGCTGGCTATATCAAGGATGTAAGAAAGAATTTGCGCAAAGACGCCATATCGGTTTGCCGGAATCAATATGCAGTGAGGTGCAGTGAAAGGCTGCTAAGCGATATATGTTAAAGGAGGTGCGCGCATGCGGATTCGGTTGTACGGAGCAAGAATTTTGACAATGGGGGAGGAACAGGAGGTTTTTAAAGGTGAGGTCTGGGTAAAGGACCATCTGATTGAGAGGGTGATTCGCGGGGAGTACAGGGCGGAAGCCAAAGACGCTCCGGGAGAGGCGTTTGACGAACAGATTGACTGCATGGGAAATCTCCTGATGCCGGGCTTTAAGAACTGCCATGCCCATGGCCCCATGACTTTTCTGCGCTCTTTTGCAGACGACCTTCCTTTACAGGAATGGCTTACGCAGAAGATATTTCCGGCGGAGGCAAAGCTCCGGGAGGAGGATATCTATACCTTGATGCAGTTAGCCATTTTAGAATATTTAAAAAGCGGCATTACCACTAGTTTTGAGATGTATTTCTATCCGGAGATGATGGCGAAAGCGGCTGTGGATATGGGATACCGCATGGTGATTTCCGGAACTGCCGTAGGTATGGAAAAACAGGCCGTAAAGGACAGTATTGACAGTTTAGAGCAGGATTACCGCACGTATCACCAATACCACTCTCTGGTGGACTACCGTCTGGGCTTTCATGCGGAATACAGTTGCGCAAGGGAGCTCTTAGAAGGAGTGGCGGACTTAAGCCGCCGCTATCAGGCGCCGGTGTATATGCATAACAGCGAGACGGAAAAAGAGGTGGCAGAGTGTATTGACCGTCATGGAAAAACCCCTGTGGAACTGATGGACTCTCTGGGATTATTTGAATATGGAGGAGCCGGTCATCATATGATATATACGACGGAGGCTGACCGGCAGATTTTAAAGGATAAGGGAATTTATGTAGTGACGAACCCGTCCTCCAATGTGAAGCTGGCCAGCGGCATTGCGCCCTTAAAGGAGTATGTGAAGGAGGGGATTTTGGTTGCCATTGGCACGGACGGACCGGCAAGCAATAACAGCCTGAATTTCTTTAAAGAAATGTATTTAGCCTCCACCTTGCAGAAGATTAAATATCAGGATGCGGCTGCCCTGCCGCCGGAGGCTGTGCTTACCATGGCTACCGTAAACGGGGCAAAGTTGTTAGGTCTTGATTCCTGCGACTGTATTGCCGAAGGAAAAGAGGCGGACTTAATCCTCATTGATTTACTGAAACCGAATATGCAGCCGCTTAACCACTTAAAGGCCAATCTGGTGTACAGCGGCAGCATTGACAATGTGATTATGACTATGGTGGCGGGAAAAATAAGGTATGTCAACGGTACGTATCAGGTAAATGCGGATCCGATTACCATTTATGAGAAAGCGAATTATATTATCCGCAGGATTGAGTGTGAATTAACAGGGTTATGTTGAGGTGTATATGCTTGGAAAGCATGGATGGATATGGACGTTTGCCGCGCTGATGTTAGAGGCGGTGATTTTAAACGGCCTGCAGCAGTTAAATCTCCGGCTTTCCGGGGAAAATTCCCGGAATCGGGCCGTCTTTCAGGCAGGGGAACAGTATATTGCAGAGGAGATGAAATGCTTTCCCATACCCATTGCCTATCGGGACAGAATCAGCTATGAAGATACCTACGGCGCCTATCGGGATAACGGCTCCCATGAGGGGTGCGACCTGATGGACCGGGAAAATGCTCCGGGGGAGATTCCGGTAATCAGCGCAGCAGACGGGGTTGTCACCAACGTGGGCTGGCTGTATCTTGGAGGCTGGCGGGTGGGGATTACCTCGGCTCATGGCGTCTATTATTACTACGCCCATTTGGATTCCTATGCCGCAGGGTTGGCGGCAGGGAAGGAGATAAAGGCCGGGGAGCTTTTGGGCTTTATGGGAAATTCGGGAGAGGGCGAGGAAGGAACGAAGGGAAGGTTTGCCACACATCTGCATTTTGGCCTTTATATGAGGGACGGCGAGGGAAATGAGAAAAGCATACCGCCATATTCCTATTTACTGGAAGCAGAGCGGGAATAATTTTTTTGCCGGGGCTGGCGTTGGAAATTCCGTTCTTTTGTTGGAAATTGACGGCAGGTAATACTTTTCTTTTTGCGGGGCTTGTGGTAAAATATATTTAATTGTGTGTTAGCAGCATAGTAAAAATGGGGTGACAATATAATGGAGATTCAGCTTTGGCGTGAGATACTGGATCCATACCGCTTAGCGGTGGAAGAACTGGTAGTGAAATTTAATCATATTATTGAGGAATACCGCAATGCGGGCCTGTATTCACCGATTGAGCAGGTGACGGGGCGGGTGAAGAAGATATCCAGTATTCTGGACAAAATGCAGAAGAAAAATATTTCGATTGAGGAGATTGACGACCGGATTTCGGATATGGCGGGAATCCGCATTATGTGCCCGTTTGTGGAGGACATTGAGAAGGTGGTGGAGATTATCCATAACCGGACGGACATGGAGGTGGTACGGGAGAAGGACTATATCACCAATATGAAGGAAAGCGGCTACCGCAGCTATCATATGATTATCTATTATGATGTATATACCTTAGACGGCACCAAGCGGATTCAGGCAGAGATTCAGATTCGGACGCTGGCCATGAACTTCTGGGCCACTATAGAACATTCTTTGCAGTACAAGTACAAGGGCAATATGCCGCAGCATATTAAGGATAAGCTGTTGAAGGCTTCCGACGCAATCATTACTTTAGATGAGGAGATGGGCTCTGTCCGGGATGAGATTATGGACGCCCAGAATATTTTCCAGATTAAGGCTACGCTGGTTGCGGATATCTTAACCAATATCCAGAATTTGTTCAAGGTTGCCAGCAAGCGTGAGGTTGTGAAGATTCAGGATGAGTTTTACAAGGTGTACCAGACAGAGAATTTAGAGCAGTTAGAGAGATTTTCCAAACAGCTCGATATTATATCGGAGGGCTATAAGGCGCAGAGTCTTATGTAGGATACCATATGGAATTACCACTTGCTTTTGAAACGAAAATGAAGGAAATGTTGGGGCCGGATTATGAAAAATATCTGGCCTCTTTTAAAGAGGAACCAAGCCAGGGGCTGCGGGTGAATACCGGAAAGCTGTCTTTAGAGGAATTTAAGGCAATTTCCCCGTTTCCCTTAACGCCGGTACCCTGGTGTCCGAACGGCTTTTATTATGGCAGGGAGGACAAGCCTGCCAAGCATCCTTTCTATTACGCCGGACTTTATTATATTCAGGAGCCCTCTGCCATGACGCCGGCAAGCCTGCTGCCGGTGGAGGAGGGGGACAGGGTGTTGGACCTTTGCGCTGCTCCCGGAGGCAAATCCACTGAGTTAGCGGCAAAGCTTATGGGCACCGGACTGCTGGTCAGCAATGACATCAGCAATTCCAGAGCAAAGGCCCTGCTCAAGAATTTAGAACTGTTCGGCGCAGGCAATATACTGGTAACGAGCGAACCGCCCAATGTACTGGCGGGGCGGTTTCCTGCCTTTTTTGATAAGATCCTGATTGACGCTCCCTGCTCTGGGGAGGGCATGTTCCGGAAACAGAACAGCATGATTAAGGCGTGGGAGAAGAACGGGGTTGATTTGTTTGTCGGGTTACAGCGTTCCATTTTAAAGGAGGCTGTCGCCATGTTAAAGCCGGGCGGGAAGCTGCTCTATTCCACCTGTACCTTTTCCAAAGAAGAAAATGAACGCTCCATAGAGTACCTTTTGTCCTTAGACGATTCCCTGCATTTAGAGGAACTGCCGATGTATCCGGGCTTTGACAAAGGGCGCCCGGAGTGGGGGCTTACCGGAAACGAAGATTTGTCCCGCTGCCGCAGGCTGTGGCCCCACCGCATAAAAGGGGAGGGGCATTTTGTGGCGATGGCGGGAAAGGACGGCGCGCTGGGAGAAAAAACGGTTCCCGTGCCGGAGTATGGGTATTCCCGCTGTAAGCTAAGCAGTGAGGCGGAGGCGTTTATCAAGAGCCTTTCCTATCCGTTTGACCTGTCCCGCATGGATGCGCAGGGAGACCGGGTATTCTACATACCGGAGCATATGCCGGAGGTAAAGGGACTGCGGATATTGCGGTGCGGCCTGTATATGGGGGAGATGAAGAAGAAACGGTTTGAGCCAAGCCAGGCGTTGGCCATGTTTTTAAAAGCCGGCGAATTTCCCAATACGGTAAGCTTTCCGGCGGAGGACGAGCGGGTAATCCGGTATCTGAAGGGGGAGACCATTGAACTGACAAAGCAGGAGAAAACGGAATGTAAGGACGGAATCTGCCTGATTTGCGTGGAGGGCTTTTCCCTGGGCTTTGGGAAACTTTCGAAGGGTACGGTGAAAAACAGATATCTTCCCGGGTGGAGATGGATGTAGGTATCAAGAGGAATCGGCGCATACTGGCGGAAAACGGTTGCCAAAGCTTTCCTTTGCTGGTACAGTAAAATACAAAAATTATTTCAGAAAATGCAGGTCGTCAGGTTTTTTGAGGAAAAGAATATATAAAGAAAAATATAGGAAGATGAGACTAAAAAATAAGATATGAAGGAAAACAGGAGGAGTTCTAATGAAGAAGACAATGTGGAAATGGAAAGCTGTGCTTACCCTACTGGTTTGTATGATAGCAGTGGGCGGAAGTTGGAGCGGTTGTAAGGTGCAGGCGGAGGAGGATACGAAGGAGTATACTGATATAACGGGGTTTAAGTATAAGATAGAATATGGAATATTAGGAAATGAAATGGTAGCCAGTGGAATAATAATAACAGGTTATGTTGGAACGAAAACAGAATTAACAATTCCGGAAAAGATGACGACTACGGCTGGAACGGATTTACCGGTGAGTACCATAGGAGATAGCGCATTTTCTGATTGTGATGTATTAACAAGTATTACAATTCCGGATACTGTGTTGTTCATATGTCCGAGCGCATTTTCCGGTTGTGTTGGATTAACGAGTATTGAAATCCCAGCCAGTGTGACGTACATAGGGAACTTGGTATTTGATGATTGTGATAACTTAAACGAAATAAAGGTGGACCCTGACAATTCGAACTATACCAGTCAGGATAAAAAGGGAAACGAATGTAACGCAATTATGAGCAATGAGGGGACGGAATTATTATATGGCTGTGCAGAAACAAAAATCCCCGATGGTGTGATGCGCATAGAAGATTATGCATTTTATGGCTGTCATGGATTAACGGAAATTGAAATCCCAAATACTGTGACAAGCATAGGAGAGTGGGCATTTTATGGCTGTTATGGATTAACGAGCATTACCGGAATGGAAAGCGTGGAAAGCATAGGAGATGGTGCATTTTGTTATAGTGGATTAACGAAAATTGAAATCCCGAATACTGTGACTAGCATAGGGAATTATGCATTTGATGATTGCAGTAAATTAACGGGAATTACAATCCCGAATACTGTAGAAAGCATAGGATATTGTGCATTTTCTTATAGTGGATTAACAAGTATCTCATTCGAAGAGAATTCTAGGTTAACGAGTATAGGAGAGAGAACATTTTCTGGTTGTAGTAAATTAACGAGTATTAACATTCCAGCCAGTGTGACAGACATAGGGATTTGGGTATTTGATAATTGTGAGAGCTTAATAAAAATAAAGGTGGATCCAAACAATGTGAACTATACCAGTCAGGATTTATCTGGAACCGAATGCAATGCAATTATGGACAAAAATAGGACGACATTACTATATGGCTGTTCAGAAACAAAATCAATCCTATCCACTGTGAAGACTATAGGAGATAGCGCATTTTATGGTTGCAGTGGATTAACAAATATTACAATCCCGAATACTGTGACGAAAATAGAGGCTTATGCATTTAATGGAAGTGGTTTAACGAGTATTGACATTCCAGCCAGTGTGACGAACATAGGGGATTTTGCATTTGCGGACTGCGATAAATTAACGAGCATTACAGGAATGGAAGGTGTGGAAAACATAGGAGATGATGTATTTGAAGATTGCAGTGAGAATCTGGTTATCCAAACGTCGGCAAATTCACCAGCTTGTAAATATGCTTGGGAAGCAGGGATAACAGTAGTTGATATGAGCGGAAATCCATTAGCTCCGCCTTCAGGTACAGGAACTCAAACCCCAACTATACTGGGAGGGACTCAGGGCACTACACCAACCACAGTAGCCCCGATACAGACCAGTGTTCTGGCGGC
Source organism: uncultured Lachnospiraceae bacterium (assembly GCA_947629565.1). Classification (GTDB taxonomy): domain Bacteria; phylum Bacillota; class Clostridia; order Lachnospirales; family Lachnospiraceae; genus CAG-590. Next base: position 852 of record CANREG010000062.1, on the reverse strand, counting down.
AAAGGGAACGGTGCTTGTTGCGGCAGATGTGAAGGCAGAGGTGCGGGTGACCTCTGGTGATGCGGCGAACCCCACGGCAGAATATCTTAAAAGCACGGACAAATCCGCCAAGAAGATCACAGTGCCGAATGCTGTGACTGTCAATGGAATAACTTATCAGGTAACTTCCGTGGCTGCAAAAGCCTTTGCGAAGAATAAGAAATTGACCAGTATTACTATAGGCAAAAACGTAACCTCTATCGGCAAAGACGCTTTTAAGAACTGTAGCGCTTTGAAATCGGTTACGATTCAATCTTCCGGTCTTACCAAGATTGGAGCCGGCGCATTTTCCGGCGACAAAAAGCTTGTGAAGATGACCTTAAAGAGCATGAAGCTCACGAAGAAATCGATTGGCAAGAACGCCTTAAAGGGAACGAATAAGAAGCTGAAGATTAAGGTTCCGAAGAACCAGGTAACGAAGTATAAGGCGTATTTTAAGGGGAAGGGCAATAAGAGCGTGAAGGTGACAAAGTAGGAAAGATTGCTCCTGTCCTTCATGAGACATTATAAAAATTTAAATATGCAGCATTTCCTTGCTGCCTTTATGGGCCGGATTCCATTTTTGGGGAACCGGCTCATATTTTATATGAAAAATCAAAACCGTATCGTATCAAATTCCATTTTATATAGAAAACGGATTGCGTTCACAGAAGCGTTCAGATGTAATTCTGAACGGAATTTCATTACTTTGTGACACAGATTTCATAATTGAAAAACCTATTTCACAAATTGGGTGTAATTGTGAAATTCCCGTTGTATTTATGAAATCCGTGACACAAAAAGTTCAAAGAAATATAAGAATAGTTAATAGAT
>CANREG010000061.1 GCA_947629565.1 uncultured Lachnospiraceae bacterium | reverse complement strand
ATGGATTTGGAAAAGGTTAATAAAGGGGAGCTTTCACCGGTATTTTTCGGCTCGGCCCTCAATACCTTCGGAATTGAGACCTTTTTGAACCATTTTTTGAAGATGACAACGCCGCCTCTGCCGAGAATGTCCAACGAGGGACTGATTGATCCCATGCAGGAGGATTTTTCGGCATTTGTCTTTAAGATTCAGGCGAATATGAATAAGGCGCACAGGGACCGGATTGCATTTATGCGTATCTGCTCCGGCAGGTTTGACGCCTCCAAGGAGGTGTATCATGTCCAGAGCAAGCGGAAAATGAAATTATCCCAGCCCCAGCAGTTAATGGCGCAGGACCGGAAGGTGGTAGAGGAGGCCTATGCGGGGGATGTAATCGGCGTCTTTGACCCCGGCATTTTCTCTATTGGTGATACATTATGTAAACCCGGAAACAAATTTGAATATGAGGGGATTCCTACCTTTGCGCCGGAGCATTTTTCCAGAGTGGTGCAGCTTAACACCATGAAGCGGAAACAGTTTGTCCAGGGGGTAACGCAGATTGCACAGGAGGGCGCAATCCAGATTTTTCAGGAGTATACGGCGGGAATGTCGGAGATTATTGTAGGCGTGGTAGGCGTCTTACAGTTTGAAGTCTTAAAATACCGTCTGGAAAATGAGTATGGCTGCGAGATTAAGTTAGAACCGCTGCCCTATAATTTTATCCGTTGGATTAAGGATCCCACGACGGATGTCAACGCCTTAAAACGCGCCAACGAGGTAAAGAAGGTAAAGGATATGAAGGGCAATCCCCTGCTGTTGTTTACCAACCAGTGGACCATTAATTCCGTCTTAGAGCACAATGAAGGGTTAGAGCTTATGGAGTTCAGGAAAAATTAAGGGCAGATAAGGTTCGGACTCGTTTTTACCGGTTGAATAATCCCATAAGCACATCTACCTTCTGCCGTTCTTCCGGCGACATATTCTGTTTGAGCATATTTACCAGAAGGTTGGTCTCGCTCTTGGTAAAGTTCATGTTCCGCCGGGAAAGCTCCTGATTAATGGACATAATCTGCGGAAGAATCTTTTCCATGGTGGCGTTCTGGTTGTTTTGTATCAGTTCCCGGATAATCTGTTTTTTTAACGGGTGAAGCCGGTTAAATTCCGGGGTGGAAGTGAAATCTTGAAAATCCATGTTATACATCTCCTTATATATAATTATGCGTTGTCATGTTGGCTGGCGGCTGCCCGGTCTGCGTTAAAGTCTTTGGCAGGAATTTCATCACGGCAGTTTTCATCGGGGCAGTTTTCATCGGAGTAGTTCTCATCGGAGTAGTTTTCGTCGGAGTAGTTTTCGTCGGGGCGGTTCTCTTCGGGGAACATATCGGCGGGCTGTGCCTTTTCCGCATATTCCGCCGCTTGCAGCATATCATATTCGGCAAAAATATTCTGAAGCTTTTGGTTAAAATCATCATCCGGCGGTGGCGGTTTAAAGGACGGGTGAAAAGGCGGATTCGGGGTATTTCCCATCAGTCCGGACAGAAAATCCGGGGAAAGGGAAGAACCGGAGTTTTCCATCATGGAAAACAGCATGTTCAATGTATCAGCAGGGATGCCGGTTAAGGAACAGAGCATATCCATGGGATTGTTGGATATGTTATGTAAACCTAACCGGGACAGATTATCCAATGACTGGAAAGCGCTGATAATCATGCGGATTTCCGTAAATTTAATAAACAGGGCCAGAGGAAGCTTTAAAGGGTATTCTACAAAGGGAATCAGCGCCTCTAACATGGAAAGGTTTCCGCGGTTTGTAATTGCGCCTAACGGATGGTGGTTGTTTAACTCCATTGTGCCTGCCCCTGGTCTTTTCTATTTAGTATATGCAGCAGGCTGCCGGAAATGAACTATATTTTGGGAGGGACGGGCTGCCTGTATATTTACCTGCGTCCTGCCGGTTGAAAATTGGGGGAATCTATATTATATTAAAACCATACGTTGGAAAAATTTCAAAAAAGGATTTGGAAAGCAGGGATAAATTATCAGGCAGGGCTTGATAATATAACAGAGCAGATGAGGACAGGATATGGATTTAGAGAGATTTTACAGTGGTGAGGAATGGAATGCGTACCAGTATTTTGGAGCGCATATAGAAGAAGAGGGAGTCCGGTTCCGGGTGTATGCGCCTAAGGCAAAAAAGGTGACGGTTATCGGGGAGTTTAACGGCTGGCGGGATACGGAGCTTGACTTAAGCGGCAGAGGCGGCATTTATTGCGGACTGATTCCGGAGGCTCAAAATGGCCAGATGTACAAGTACCGCATTTATCATCACGACGGCAGCGTGACGGATAAGGCGGACCCTTACGGGTTTGGCATGGAGCTTCGGCCCTGCTCCGCCTCGATTATACGGGATATGAACGCCTTTGTTTTTGAGGACGGGGACTGGATGGCGGGCAGGAATAAGATGTATGACCGGCCCATGCATATCTATGAGATGCATTTCGGTTCATGGCGGGCGAACGGAGATCGGTGGTACCGGTACGAGGAGATGGGGGAGGTGCTGATTCCCTATCTGAAGGAAATGGGCTATACCCATGTGGAGATGATGCCTTTAAATGAACACCCTCTTGATGTGTCATGGGGCTATCAGAGTACCGGATTTTTTGCGCCGACAGTCCGTTACGGGGACTGCGACGGACTGAAATCCTTTGTGAACCAGTGCCACCAGGCGGGGATTGGTGTGCTTCTGGATTTTGTTATGGTGCATTTTGCGGTAGATGACTACGGGCTGTCCTGCTTTGACGGAAGCCCTTTATATGAAATGCCTGTGGAAGAGGGAATGTGCAGTGAATGGGGCTCCTATAACTTTGCGCATGGCCGGGGAGAGGTGGCAAGCTTTCTAAAGTCCTGCGCCAACTATTGGCTGACTGAATATCATTTTGACGGGCTTCGCATGGACGCCATATCCAATATCATTTACTGGCAGGGGCAGGAGCAGCGGGGAGTCAACCAGACGGCGCTGCATTTTGTTCAGAGTTTGAATGATGGACTTAAACGGCTGCACCCCCAGGCTATTTTAGTGGCGGAGGATTCCACCAGTTATCTTAAAGTGACTGCGCCGACGGCCTACGGCGGCCTTGGCTTTGACTATAAATGGGATTTGGGCTTTATGCACGATACCTTACAGTTCTTTTCCTATTCACCGGAGGAGAGAAGGGCGCACTATCAGGAGCTGTTGTTTTCCATGCACTATTTTTACAATGAGTTGTATCTGCTGGCCTTTTCCCATGACGAGGTGGTTCATGGAAAGAAGACTATTTTGGATAAAATGTATGGGGAATATGAGGATAAATTTGCCCAGTGCCGGGCATTGTTTACTTATATGATAAGCCATCCGGGGAAGAAGCTTAATTTTATGGGCAATGAAATCGGGCAGTTCCGGGAGTGGGCGGAATACCGTCCCCAGGATTTTGATGTGCTGATGGAGTTTCCCATGCATGTGGCCTTTTCACGGTTTATGCGAGATTTGAACCGGATTTATCTGGCCCATCCTGCCCTTTATGTGGAGGAATATAATGCCGCCTGCTTTTCCTGGTGCATTGCGGATAAGGATTGGGATTTGGTATATGCTTATACCAGAAGTGCCGGGGGAGAGCGAATCCTGGCAGTGTTTAATTTCAGTGAGGTAAAGTATTCCGGTTATCTGGTGCGGGTTGAGGGGAATCATATGCTGAAGGAGCTGATTAACAGTGCCGCCCAGATTTACGGCGGGGAGGTTTCTGGCGAAAATGTAGAGATTCCCGTAAACAACGGGCAGTGTTTTATGGATTTGGAGGCTTATTCTGGAAGATTGTTTGTTATTATGTAAGTGGTATTATGTAAATAGGTTATGTCAATAAGTTATGTTAATGGGTTATGTTGATACGTTATGTTAACCTATTATGTGCATATATTAATATAGATTATCTTGTATATGCTAAGTACACAATACATGGAGGAATGTTATGTTAACTGATTGGATTACCAAAATGGATTTTGCCATACTTGACTGGATACAGGAGCATCTGCGCTGTCCATTCCTTGACAGTATTTTACCATCCCTCACTTCCCTTGGGAATAAGGGCTGGCTGTTTATTTTGGTGGCGGTGGTGCTGCTTTGTATCCCCCAATACCGAAAATGGGGGGCGAGCCTTACCGTCAGTCTAGGGCTGGGTTTCCTCTTCGGCAATCTGATGATTAAAAATATGGTGGGGCGCACACGCCCTTATGATATCATAGAAGGCATGCGGGAGTTTTTACAGATAGAGCCATTAGGGGATTTTTCCTTCCCTTCGGGCCATACCATGGCGGCCTTTGAATTTTTGGCGGTTTTATGTTTCATGCCCATAAAGAAAATATATAAGGTATTAGCGGGGGTACTGGCCTTTGCCATTGCCTTTTCCCGCCTGTATCTGTATGTGCATTTTCCTTCGGATGTGCTGGCCGGTATGGTGCTTGGCACCCTGTTTGGAATCATGGGAGTGCGGATTGTGGAGATGGTGTCGGAGGAGCGGAAGGAAAATAAGATGACTGAGTAAAGTAATTAATATGTAATTTATTGAATAAATATGGTTGCACAAATGGAGATAGTATGTTACATTACAAAATGAAACTATGTTTTAAATATATAATATATAAAGGAGCAAAATATGGGGTATACACGAAGAAAAACCAGAAAAATTATGATGTGTATTGTATTGGGGATTTCACTATTAATGAATGAAATCTCTCTTTGTCCGAAAGCGGCAGAACCGGGCAGGAAAGAAAAAGCGGTTCAGTGGCTTACGGCAGCAGGCGGAGAAAATCAACAGTGGGGAGATAATGAACTTCCCAATCTGACCTGTGGGGCAATGGCAGTTCTGCGGGAGGAAGGAAAAGAGGTAGATAGTCCTTATTTGCATCAATGGGAAAAGGATAAGAAAGAGCTCAATATAGATGAGGCTGCTCATCTTGTCTGGGGCTGGAGGGATAAAGCATATCTGGATTCCATTTGGGAATGGCAAAATGAAGATGGAGGCTTTGGCTTAACAAAGGAGTATACCAGTGATGTCTATGATACAATGCTGGTATTACTGGCAGAAGCAGCAGTAAAGGAAAACGGAGACCTGACAGGCACAGAGGAGAACGTGAATCAGGAAAGCAGTTTACAGAGAATCAGGTCAGCAGTGGATTATATAATCAACCAACAGAGAGAAGAAGGAGGATTCGGATACACTGCCACAGGGAATATGTCTCCGAGTTTGTCTGCACAGATAGGCATAGCGATGCTTATGCTGGGTGTGAAGGAGGAGGCAGTTTATGAGAAGCTTGACAGCTACTGTGAGAAGGCTTTTCAGGCAGATTTTACTGAGAGATCCTTTTATGAACAGGCAGGGATTGCAAGATATTTGTATAAAAGGAATAAGATAAAAAATTCGGATGATATAGAGGAAAAATTATATGTTACACAGGGAGAGGATGGCAGTATATATGAAAGCGTGGCAGATACAATACAATATATTCTGCTAATTAATGAAATTCAAGAATACCATACTCTGAAGCTTCAGGTAGACAGTCTGGTGACAGAGGCAGACTCTTATGTATTGGAGGCCGGAACTGAGCAGCCGGTGGCATTACAGACGAGTGTCCATTATACAGTTAATCAGGAAATGACTGGCACTATTCGTTATACTTTGCTGGAGAATGATGTCATTATAAAGACAGACGAGAAGCCATGTATTCTCATGCCGGATCAGACAGAGCAGATGACTGAGACAGTTATGGATATCACAGGGGAGAAAGGAAAGGAGTATGTTCTCCGAACAGAATTGTTGTCCCAAACGGATGAAGAAAATGAGACTATATGGATGAGTACAGAGTTTACATTTACCTTACATGAGGCAGAGGAGAAAGAATTTATCTTAAAGGAGGAAACCCTGTCTGGAGAAGAGTATGCAGTTAATCTGTCATGGAATGATATATCAAATGGCGATAACCGCTATGGCTATAGGGTGTTGCGAAAAAAAGGAGAAGGTGAATGGGAGACACGGTCTACATGGGATGGTAATGAGAAGGTACATGTCTTGAACGTTCATCCTCCAGGAGCCAATTATTTAAAGACATGGATGAATACCACTGTAAGCGCTTCAGAGGAGATTGCAAGCAGGGATGTGTTAGAAATTGATGAGGTAGGATTTCCCAATTACAATAGTAATCCGGAGGTTTATTTACGGGATGAAAATGGAAACTATAAATATGATGTTATTATGATAGGAAGCGCAGATTGTAATGGCGGGTATGACTTATCAGATGCGGCATATGAGGCAACCCTTGCATTTACCGAAACAGGGCGGGGAATTCTTTTTGGACACGATTCCGTTGTGGATAATGCGGCACAAGTCCATCGGAATCTTGCAAAATTTGGAGAGCAGCTTGGATTCACTTACTACAAGTCTGGTACAGGAGCAAGCGGAACCAGGGTAGAGGTCATAAACAGTGGATTTCTTACCAGCTATCCATGGAAATTAACAGGGACAATGACTATTCCACATGCCCATACGTCAGGTCAGTTTATAGATACAACATTGGCAAATCCAGCTACAAAATGGATGAGATTTCAGGGATTTGATGGAGATGATGATGCATATCTTTCCAGCAGAAACCAGTATGCCATGATTCAGACCGGGCACAGCAACGGACAGGCCACAGATGATGAACGGAAGATTCTTGCCAATACATTATTCTATCTGAAGCAGTATACGGATGAGACCAGCGCCACGGATAAATCCTTCTATGATGAAGCTGCACCGGGGATAACGGATGTGTCGGAGGTTGCTTCAGATGGCAGGATAATGCTTCAGGCAGAGGATAACGGAACACTGTATCAGTATTATGTAGAGGCAGTCAACGCAGGAGCCGGAGAGAACCGGAAATCCAATATTGTGGAAGCGGAGGCACTATCCGGTGTCCGTGGTTTTATTGTTGGCATCAGTGACAGTGAAGAGCCGGTGGAAGGACTTCTCGCCTATGATGAAGATGGTAACCTGACCACTGAAATCTTTCCGGCAGATGCGGACAGTCTTAATTATACCATTCCGGAGCTTAAGGCAGGGGAAAGTGCGTATCTGCATATATACGTTGTAGACAATGCAGGCAATGTCAGTGATGAGCTGGTAAAAAAGGTGACTGTGCCGGAATCTGAACCGGAGGTATCCGATAAGGAATACCTGAAGCTTCCTTACTCCCTGTTTGCAGACGAAGGCGAGGTACAGCTATATTGTTCAGAGGCCAATATCGCAGGGGATATCTATGGGGCAGAGACCTTCCGTTTCCAGGGAAGCACTATCCATATGCCTGACACGGTCTCTACATCAGGAACCCTTTCCATTGCAGGAGGAGTTCTGGACATCGGGGAAGAACAGGAAGGCGTGGAAACACGGCAGCTTCCGGATTATATGCCTGCGATATTAAAGGATATGGAGGCAGAGGGCGACCCGTTAGAGGAGCTTAAAGCATATAACAGTACAGATATAGTAAACCCTACCATATGCAAGACTACCACAGGGGCATGGTGCGGAAATGTAACCCTGGCAGCAAGCCTGGTATCGGGGGATAAGGTATCCTTTAATGCCAATACCATTACCTGTGGAACAGACAGCCCGGTTGTGCTGGGCTCACAAAATGGAGATATCCATATACAGTCAACCAAGTTAAACGGACAGGGGCTTATCTATGCACCAAAGGGAACGGTTACAATCAATGTGTCGGAATTCAATTACACGGGAACAATTATTGCCAAGAGAATTGTGATACAGGCAGGTTATTATAATCAGAATCAATAGGGGGGAATGAACATATGATAGAGAAATATAATCCGAGAAAAAGATGGTATAAATGTCTGGCCATGGTCTTAGTCATAGCAATGTCCGTAAGCCTTCTGTCCGGGTGCGGGCAGAAGGGGACAGAAACCCAGACAGACCCGGCGGCACAGACAGAACAGGCGGCAGGGCAGAAGGTTGTGGAGGACGGAGTACAGTCTGCCGCCAGCACTCTTGCTAAGCGTTCAGAGGAGACGGAAGACCTGTTGGAACAGCTTGGCAGGGCGGCAGAGAAAGAGGATGCCGGGGAGATGCATACTCTTGCACACGCCTTGTCCGATAAATTGACTGAGACGAAGGAGGACACGAAGCAGTGGCTTGCTGCCCAGCAGGAGATGGCAAAAGACCTGTCCGGAGATGCGGCAAAGACTCTGGAAGAGCGGCAGAAAGTCTTTGAACAGGAGTTAGAGGCAGGGGAGAAGGAGGCAGAGGAGACCCTTAATAAGCTGGGAGAGGCTTTGGAGAAAGGGGATATGGAGGAGGTCTCTGCTGAAGCCGCACGCTTACAGGAACTGCTTGTTAAGAAGGAGGAGCCAAAGACCTACGGGGATACCCTGCCGGGTGAGGTTCCGGTCAACGAGGCAGAGGAACAGGCATATGAGGAAGAAAAACCGGAGGATACCAAGGCGCAGGAGACCTCAGAGGATTCAGATAACGCAGCAGCCATCAGCCTTTCTGCTGACGAGGAACAGAAGCTTCTTGTAACGGAAGGGGATACGGCATTAAATGAGCGGATTAAGCAAAAGGCAGAGGAGTTAGGCACGCCCCTTGCCGTCTATAACTACCTGAAGAACAATATCGGTTATGAATATTACTACGGAAGCCGCAAAGGGGCAGCGGGAACTTTGGATGCCATGGGCGGCAATGACTTAGACCAGGCAAGCCTGCTGATTGCTATGCTGCGGCATTTAGGATATCCGGCACAGTATGTGCGGGGGGATATCCTTCTTACGGAGGAGCAGGCACTGTCTCTTACCGGGGCCGATACCTTCCGCCAGGCGGCAGATGTACTGGCGGCAAACGGCACACCGGTTACCCGGCTGACAAGAGGGGAAGAGATTGTCTATATCCGCATGGAGCATGTGTGGGTAAGGGCATACATCCCCTACACCGATTACCGGGGGGCCGGAAATGCAGGAGGGGACTCCCTGTGGATTGACTTAGACACCGGCATCAAGGCATATGAAGCAGCAGACAACATATACGACACTTTGGAGGAACAGGGATTCTCCGAAGAAGCGGAGACTGCTGCAAGGGCCGGCAATGTGGAGCAGATGGAAAGCCTGCTTGAGCAGTGGCAGGAAAAGCTGGAATCCCAGGATTTAAGTGAAACCTATGCCAGAAAGCGGATTATCAGACAGGAGGAATTAAGCTATCTTCCCCTGTCCTTACAGTATTCGGTAGAAAAGGAAAGCAGGACCTTTGAGCAGGTGGCAGATACAGAGAAGGACCGGGTCAGCTTTGAGGTGAACGGGGAGGTATTAGCAGGCTTTGCCGCCAGTGAATTACAGGGGAAGAATATCCTCTTGTCTTTCCGTCCCGCCAGCGGTGCAGACCAGGCAATCTATGACAGCTACGGCAGCATCTTTGATGTGCCTGCCTATGCCGTCTATATGAAGCCGGTCCTGCTCATAGACAATGAAGTGGCGGCAGAGGGGGAAAGCTATTTAGAGTCCACCCTCGGCACAAAGGGAAGCCTAACCATCAACTTAACCTCCGGCGGCAGGAACGCCAGTGTAAGCAATGACATTACCACCGGCTCCATGTATGCGGTAACCTTAGACAGCCAGACCATTACGGCAGAGGAGCTGCAGTCGGTTTATGACGAGGCGGCAGCCCTTAAGGACAGTGTTACAGAAGATAATGTCTACAGCGAGGGATACCTTGGAAAGCTGCTTGCCCTTGCCGGAAAGCTCTACTTTGTCCAGGTGGATATTGCAGACACCATGGCGGCGGATATGTATGATGTGGTATCCACAAGAAGCTTAAGCGAGGGAATTACAGGCTATGAGGTAAGAACCAGCTCCCTGTATGGACGGATAACCAGTTTGAGTGAGGGAAGCCTTTACATAGATGTGGACACGGACAGCCATGGTGTGGTAAGCTTAGACGGTGAGGAAGATGTAACCAGAGAGTATATGTCTTCCACGGGAATGATGAGTTCCCTGTATGAGAGTACGGTATGGGAAGAACTGACCGGATATGAAAGCGTATCCACCATTTCCATTCTTGCAAAGGCACAGGAGGAGAATGTAGAGGTACTTCTGCTGTCCAGCCTGAACATGGACACAGAGCTTGAAAAACTGAATACAGATGAAGCAACCAGACAGACGGTAATTAATGCAGTGAACAGCGGCAAGGTAGTAACCATACCGGCAGAAGAGATTACCATAGGGAACTGGACAGGAACCGGATATATCGTGACCAACCCGGAGACTGGAGCAGGGGAATATATGATATCCGGCGGGCTGAATGGGGGAAGCACAAAATTTATTTTGGGACTCGAGGAACTGCTTACAACAGTGGGGAGCGCTGTTGCGTTAGCGGGACTAATTGTAGCTCTTGCCGGAGCTTTAAGTGGATTTTTGCTAGTAGGCTGTGTTGCTCTCCTGCTGGCAGCATGGTTTGTAGTAAATTATTTGATGTGGACAAACTATATGGAGTATGCATTTAATGATAATCCAGAAGCAAAAGAAATTTCCGAAGCAGAGTTGGCTATACTTATAATTTATACTATAATATTGCAAGTAGTTGTTATTCCGTATGTGCCACAGGAAAACCAAAAACCAGGGGGCGAAGAGGGTGATATAGGAACTAATGCAGCTAGCAGATATGGGATTGATATAGATAATCTTAACTTTAGTGATACAGTTCAAAATCACACAGGGAGACCATATCAGGATTACAAATCGTTAATTAACGAAATAATAGAAAGTAAACCTCCTATAGCTGATCCGCAAGGAACTTCAGCATTATACTGGGAAGTGGATGGTTCGTTTAACGGTAGTAATGGAATATATGAACTATTAATAGATCCTGAAAGTAATACTGTGTGGCATTTTTTGTTTAGAAAATATTAATGTGGGAGATAAGTACATGATATATGAATTTAAAACGCATAGTATTATTATTGAGAATTCCTATAAAAAACCAACATTTTCATTGACAATAGGTACATTAGAAATTGTTGTAGACTATGATACAAAACAAATTATATATGTACAAGGTTTTTTCCCGTTGATGAAAGCTGAACGAGCCGAAATTGTGCTGCCAAAGTCAAAAAAAGATAAATTCTATTTGAGTACTATTAATCTATCAAATGTTGAACCATATGATATATTTTCTTTGACAAGTAAAGTGCCTCAATGTAAACGATATTATGAAAAAAATGTAACTGTTTTTGATGAAAAGCAAGGCATTATTCAATTAGGTGAATCAAACGAGCAAGAATGTGTATTTTTGCAAATAAGTGATAATCTAATTATAGGACATGATTCAGACTTAGTTCCCGAATGTATTTATATAATGCCTGATAAATTTATTGTCTGAAAGAGTTAAGTGTAGAATAATGTAATAAAGGGCGAATTGAGTGAGGGAAGCCTTTACATAGATGTGGACATGGACAGCCATGGTGTGGTAAGCTTGAATGGGGAAGAGGATGCGCCAAGGGAGTATATGTGTTCCACGGGAATGATGAGTTCCCTATATGAGAGTACGGTATGGGAAGAACTGACCGGATATGAAAGCGTATCCACCATTTCCATTCTTGCAAAGGTACAGGAGGAGAATGTAGAGGTACTTCTGCTGTCCAGCCTGAACATGGACACAGAGGTTGAAAAACTGAATACAGATGAAGCAACCAGACAGACGGTAATTAATGCAGTGAACAGCGGCAAGGTAGTAACCATACCGGCAGAAGAGATTACCATAGGGAACTGGACAGGAACCGGATATATCGTGACCAACCCGGAGACCGGAGCAGGGGAATATATGATATCCGGCGGTCTGAATGGGGGAAGCACATCCGATGAAGTTACCCTTGCCTATATGGTGGATATTGGACTGACTATCTGGGATATGATAGAGGCTCTTCTTATGATTTCCAATGCCATAACGGCATTAGCAGCGGCAGGTGGAGCCGTAGCCGGTGGAGTACTGCTTGTATTAGGAGTGGTAGCATTAGGTTTTGCGATGTACTCCTATGTCAAAACCGTAGAGATGATGTGTGCCTATGCAAGCGGTGATGAGGAAGCCGGGCAGGAACTGATTAAGGATATGTGGCTGAACATCGTTCTGGCGATAGGATTTAACATAGCCAGTGCTATATCTAAACCAATCATTAATATAGTATTAAAAAACAAGCTGGTCCGGGATTTTGGTAAAGATTTTATAGAAAAGATGCTGCGCAACATTGACATAACGGATTTGGGGAAATATGTCAAGCAGCTTCGCAAGATGAATATCAGTGATGATGTCATCAGGGAATTTGCCGAAAAATACGGTAAGGCTGGGTTAGACTGGCTGCTCAGTAAAAAGGGTTTTGGACTGTCAGATGACATACTGAGAAAGCTGCTAAAGGCAGGAAATCTGGATGATTTTACGGATGATATACTCCGGGCAATCAAGAATTCTGACGGGTATGCGGATGATATTGTTGAGCAGGTCTTAAAATATGGAGATGATGCGGCAGAGGCGATTGGGAAATATGGAGATGATGCGGCAAAAGTCATTAAGGACTATGGCGACGATGCAGTAAAAGACCTTAAATCCGGAGCAACACCCAAAGAGGTTGCAAATATTCAGAAGTATATTAAGGATATAGTTGACGGAGCCGGTAATGTAAACATGGCTCAAATGGATAAAATCAGACTGGCCATTCAAAATGGGACATTTAACAGTAGGGAAATAAAATTGCTGAGCAAAAAAATGTCTAAATTAGGAATAACAGAAGCATATGAGTCTGCTATGAAAAATATTGATTTTGGAAAATATTTGAAGAATATAAAGGGAAATCCGCCAGCTAACATGCTTGATCCACATGCACATCACATTTTATTTAAAACCGGAAATGGAGCGACACAACAGGAGTTGGTTAAAGAAGGACAAGAGATATTAAGGAAATACGGAATAGACCTGATTGTAGGTGAAGAAAATCTTATATGGGCACCAAATCGTGTTGCGGGACAGCATGATATAGCAGCATTAGAAAAAGTGGTTAATGGATTAAAGGCGGTTGATAAAGCTGGTGGAGATTATGATGATATAGTAGATGTTCTAAATATGTTTGGGCGTATTGCGAGTGAAAGATAGTGCAGTAAATGTTAATATGAAAGAGGTTTAGAGTATGAACGAACATGATGTTGAAATGATAAAAACAGTCAGGGAAGCGATTAAGAAAAGTGATATAGAGGCACTGGAGAAACTTTTTGAAGAACAACCGGATGTATTACAATGGATAACGGCATTTGGTACATGGTTACATGATGCAGCAGTATATCATAAGAAAGAAGTTGTATTGTATTTAATTCAAAAAGGAGTAGATGTAAATAAGCATGGAACAGTAGCAGATTGTGGAGCAATAACGAATGTGGCGCAGAAGGGATATTTAGATATCGTGAAGATATTATATGAAAATGGTGCCAAAATGGAGGTGAGCAATTCAGCACGAAATCCACTATTTGCTGCAATTTATGGAGGTCATTATGAAGTAGCAAAATTTTTGATTGATAAAGGCATAGATATTACAGCAAGTTATTCAATTGGCAAGTTGGAAAATGTAGATGCATATGAGTATGCAAGACAATTTGGACAATTGGAGATTGCAGAATATATAAAAGAAAAATTAAAAGAGAAAAAATTATAATGATGTTTCCAGATATAAAGCTTATTGTAGAATATATGTATTAATAGAGGAGAAACGAAAATGGTACAATATGAGATTTGTTTTGCAAATGAATTTGCGGAAGAAGTTATTATAGAATTGACCAAAGAAATGCAATTGCCATATTTAAGAGAAGATTTTTAATTGCATGGGATGAGCGGGATAAACATAGTACAAAGAATATATTTATGATTAAAGATAAGGAAAGGTTTATATGTGTTGATTGCAATGATAAGGATTGGCTTTTTGCTTTAGTTGTCGTTTGTGATGAAAGTGAGGCTGATACAATTAAAAGGATTATGCTAAATTGGGACAATATGATTCGAAAGGAATATGGTCAAAAATTGACGGAGGATTTGCAAAATGTATATGGACAGGATGATACTTTTTTAAACGTATGGAACAATTTTATAATGTAAAATTGTGTTAATATTTTTGAAATGCATAAAACGGCGGTTATTTTCCGGTGGTTGATTTTCAAAAGGATATGGATGTGGTAAGCTTAAAAACAATAGATCCATCATCACCTAGCTATGCTAATGGAAAAGCAACAAATAAGATACTGGAATATGTTAAAGCATTAGATGTTAATATAACCATTGATGATGTACCTGCCAATAGGATATTGGATGTTAGGATTCCTGAAGGGACAGAGAATATGTTGAATATAGAAAAAATCAGAAAAGATGCAGTCTCAAAGGGGATTACTGTTAAAGTGGAGGAATTTAAATGAATAAAAAAGCAAAGAATATACAGTGTTTTTTTCATGGCAGAATTTGAAAATGGATTACATTCGGGAAGGTTTTGAAACTGCTTTTACCCTGTTTGAACCTACACATATGTGCGGGGAAATATTGACACAAAGTAAATATAGAAAATTTAATAAAAAAAAAGTTTTTCGATAATCTCACAGGTGGCATGAAGGAGAATAAGATAGAGATTGATGTGGGAAATGTAGATGGGAGTTGTAGTACGAATGTTATAAAACCATCAATGACCAATGTTATAATTTTAAATTTCCTTATATGTGAAAAAGTTGACAGCCAACCTTTGGATGACTTGATAGACAGGCTGGTACAGCAGGGAGCCTGTGTGGCTTTCAAATGTTCTCTTGATGATCATCTTTATCAGAATGCAAAGCAATTGTCAGATTACAAACTTTTTCACTGGAGTACGGAGGAAATTAAAACAAAAAAAGACCAATATGGACATATAATAGTGGATACGGAATATAATCCCGGCCACAGCCATCAGCCCAATGGTATATGGTTTGGTTCCTGCCACCGTATATGGTTTGGCAAAGAGTATTGTTAGTACATAAGCAAAGAGAAACTGCGGGCATTTACCAATTGTTATGAAAATATAGAATTGGAAAATGAGGCTATACGGATTACCCTGTATGAAGATATCTGGGGATATGATAAAGAAGAAAACCGGGCAATCCAGTGGGATTTCCGTAGAAGTGTGGGAATGGACGAGGTGGCTCACCGATTAGAAGAAAATTCTTCTTCTCAAAAGCCTGTTGACCCGGAGGTGGAAATTGAAGTCGGAACATTTCCTCATGGCGGAGTCCGCCTGATACATCAGTATTATGACGAAAAAGGGGAAAGGATATCCAAATCCAAAGAAGTGTTAATCCGTACAGCAGAGTATTCGGCTGAAGGCAAGATTCTTTTTTAAGAGGAAAGGAAAAATATTTAATATACATGATATTGTAAAGATGGATATGAGAATATAAGGAGCAACAGACTATTTAATTATCAGACAGGGAAGGAAAGGAGATACTTCTATCTTTCTCGGTCTTCTAGTGTTGCAGACCAGGAAATCTGTGACAGCCAGACCATTACGGCAGAGGAGCTGCAGTCGGTTTATGACGAGGCGGCAGCCCTTAAGGACAGTGTTACAGA
>CANREG010000060.1 GCA_947629565.1 uncultured Lachnospiraceae bacterium | reverse complement strand
AACCGCCGTGTACCGAACGGTACGCACGGTGGTGTGAGAGGTCGGGGGATTATTTAAATCCCCCTCCTACTCGATTGGGTGTGGAATTTATGGGAAGTTATGAGAGGTTACGGGAGATTATGGAGATTGTGAGAGAGTACGGGAAGTTATGTGAGATTGTGAAAGACTACGGGAGGTTATAGGAGGTTGTGAGAGATTATGAAAGTTAGTTATTTGGGTTGTAAAGTTGGAGGGGGAGAAGTGCAAAATGCAGGCACGGAGGAATAAAATAGCATATGGGCAGAGTTTCTTCATATATTAAAATAAAGAATCCAAGGATATGCGGAAATGGAAATCTATGTGGTACAACAGGGAGATACGTTAGAAAGCATTGCGGAACAGTTCGGGGTATCCGCCGCCCGCCTTGCCTATGATAACGAGGTGACGGGAAACCGGCTGGTGGTGGGGCAGGCGTTGATTGTGTTAAGGCCGGAGCGCATTTATACGATAGAAAATGGGGATACGTTAGAGGGGATTGCCGCACAAAACGGCACGACTGTGCTTCAGTTGGTGCGGAATAATTCGTATCTGTTAAATGAGGATTTTCTGCTGCCGGGAAGGCAGATTGTGATTGCCTATGAGGGGACGCAGCGGAGAAATATTGAGCTGTTTGGGTATGCCTATGCGTTTATCCAGGAGGCCATATTACAGGAATGCTGCCTGTATATCAATGAATTGCTTCCTTTTTCTTATGGGTATAATGAGGATGGAACCTTAATTCCCATGAATGATGACCGCCTGCTCTCCATTGCCGGACGCTTTGGCAACCGGAAGCGCATGGTAATCACGCCCTTAGACCGTTATGAGAGGTTTAACAATCAGTTAGTGGTCCGGCTGCTGACCGATGCGGAGATGAAAAATATCCTGTTAGACAATATCATTGCCACCATGGAGGCAAAGGGTTATCAGGCTTTGGATATTGACTTTGAGTTTATCCCCGGAGAGTACCGGGAGGAATATGCTGCCTTTATTGCCGAGACAAGGCAGCGGTTAAACGGGCTGGGATATCAGGTCAGTGTTGCCCTGCCGCCGAAGACCTCGGACGACCAGCCGGGGCTTTTGTATGAGGGCGTGGATTATCGGGCGATAGGGGAAGCAGCAGATACGGTATTTTTGATGACCTATGAATGGGGATACAAATACGGGCCGCCGTTAGCTATTGCGCCCGTACCCAGTGTGAGAAGGGTGTTGGATTATGCGGTGTCCGTGATACCGCCGGAAAAGATTGACATGGGTATTCCCAATTATGCCTACGACTGGCCCCTGCCTTATGAGCGGGGGACAACAGTGGCCGATACTATCGGGAATCTGGAGGCGGTGAAGATAGCGGCTGACTATGGGGCGGAAATTCAGTATGATGAAGAATCGATGGCTCCGTATTTTTACTATACAAAAGAAGGAGTTTCCCATGTGGTCTGGTTTGAGGACGTCCGGAGTATTCAGGCGAAGTACGACCTGATTGCAGAGTACGGGTTCCGCGGGGCGGGATACTGGAACCTGATGCGGGAATTTCGGCAGAACTGGATGTATGTGAACCAGATTATATAAGCGGCGTAAGCGCAGAATAGAAAGAAGAATCAAAGCGGCCATAGGATAGAAAAAAGCAGCCGCAGAAAATAAGGAGGCAGCAACCATAGAAGATAAGCAGGCAGAAAAAAATACCGGCAGGGGAAGTTCCCTGCCGGTTGTAAGTGGCTGTCTGTATTCTGACAGCCGAAAATGTTTCAGTAAAAAATGTCTGCTGATTATGATTAGTAGGTCTGATTAATAGGTCTGTGCCTGTTCTTCGCCGTTCATCACGCGGAGAGCGCCCTGCGCTAACGCTAACAGTTCATCTTCGCCCGGATATACGGTAAAGTCTGCGATAAAGCCTAACTTTTCCTTCAGTGCGGCAATGGTCGGTTCGTTATACGCAATACCGCCGGTGCAGATAATCTGATCCACCTTGCCGTTCAGTACAGCCGCCATAGCGCCGGCGTCCTTGGCAATCTGATAGTGGAAGGCGTCGATTAAGTCGGCTGCCTCCTGGTTTCCCTCGGCCTTCATCTTCTCAAGATCTCTCATGTCGTTTGTTCCGATGTATCCGTTAAATCCGCCGTTACCGCAGATTTTCTTATAGATTTCCTTCTCGGTATATTTGCCGGAGAAGCATAACTTAATTAAATCGCCGACAGGAACGGTACCTGCGCGCTCCGGTGAGAATGCGCCCTCGCCGTCTAAGATATTGTTGACGTCCACAACCTTGCCGTTTTTGTGGGCGCCAACGGAAACACCGCCGCCCATATGAATTACAATTAAGTTTAACTGGTCGTAAGGTTTGCCAATCTCCTTGGCGTACCGCTTGGCAACTGCCTTCTGGTTCAGAGCGTGGAAAATACTTCTTCTGGGAAGCTCCGGCATACCGGAATAGCGGGCAACCGGCTCTAATTCATCTACCACTACCGGATCGACGATATAGGAGGGAACGCCTACTTCGTCGGCAATCTCTTTTGCTAAGATACCGCCTAAGTTAGAGGCGTGCTGTCCCTGCTTGCCAACTTTGAGGTCGGCAAGTAAGTCGTCGGTTACGGCGTAAGTACCGCCGGGAATCGGCTTTAACAGGCCGCCCCGTCCGACAACGACGTCTAAAGTCTTGATATCGAAATTCTTTTCCTTCAATACATTCAGGATAACCTCCTTGCGGAAATCCTTCTGGTCAATGATAGACGCATATTTGGCAATCTCCTCTGTGGGATGCCGTAAGGTCTCCTCGAAAATCTGCTTTTCATCCTCGTACACACCAATCTTGGTGGAGGTGGAGCCCGGGTTGATAATTAAAATTGTATAAGCCATGAAAATATCCTCCTGGAAATATAGTCTCTTACATTGTAATTGTAAATTATTTGCTCATTGCTTCCGCCACAACAGCGCCTACGGCAATGGAATTGACCTTAGTCTCAAAATCGTCTGAGCGGGAGGTCAGAATAACCGGCGCTTTGGTTCCGGTTAAAATGTTGCCGTTTGTTACCTTTGCATTATGTACCAGAGCTTTGTAGGTCACATTGCCGGCATGGATATCCGGGAATAAGAGGATATCAGCGTCACCCACAATCTTACGGCCGGTAGCGCCTTTGTGTCTTGCGGCTTCCGGATCAATGGCTAAGTCATAGGAGAGAGGACCGTCTACGATACAGCCGGTAATCTTGCCTTCCTCGTTCATCTTGGTGAGCTCGGCAGCCTCTAAGGTAACGGGCATCTTTGGATTGACAACCTCTACAGCCGCAAGCGGAGCCACCTTCGGACATTCAATGCCGCAGGCATGGGCAATCTCTACCGTGTTGCGGATAATGTTTGCCTTGGTCTCTAAGTCTGGATAAGGAATAAATGCCACATCACTTAAGAATAAAAGACCGTCATGTCCCTCAATCTCAAAAATGCAGACATGGGATAAGGTCTTGTCGGTACGAAGTCCCACTTCCTTGTCTAATACACTCTTTAAGAAAGATTTGGTATCAATGAGTCCCTTCATATACATATCCGCCTTGCCCTCGTGGACCAGCTTGACAGCAGTAAGGGCAGCCTCGTAGGTGTCCTCTACATTGATAATCTCATAGTCGGATAAATCCATGGAGATAGAGGAAGCCACTTCTTTAATCTTGGCCTCATCGCCTACTAAGATTGCGTCGGCAATTCCCCGTTTCTTCGCTTCGGCAACCGCCTCTAATACGGCGTCGTCCTGCGCTACGGCTACAGCCACTTTCTTGGTGCTGCAGGCAGCAACCTTTGCAATTAAGTCTTTGAATGTTTTTGTCATTTCTGTACACCTCATTTTTAAAATATTTTCCTTAATATAAATCAGTCAAATCCTATAGTATCACTTGATTTATTTTTGGTCAAGGTGCAGACTGTGAGAATCTTGAAAGAAAAATAATTATCAGATGAAAACAATTCATCTTTCAAAACCTTCCCAAAACGCAACATCTTGTATAAAATGGCAGGAAAATAATAGAAATTACGAAAAAAACCACAAAATATCTTTCCAAAGTCTGGAATATGTGATATAATCGGAAAAGGTATAAACTGTACCGCATTATGTGTCGATATACAGATTAAGGTGTACTATACAGAATATTTAATTATGAGGTGATGGGAATGAATGCGAAGAACAGATTGATTGAGAAATTATTAAAGGTGGCGAAGAAGCACAAGATTCTTACATATCCTGTGTTGGCTTTGGTTGCCCTTATCAGTATTTTCAGTTATTTCTTTGATTGGAGTACCGGCGCAGGCAAGCGTGTAGTTGCCGTTGTCATGGTTATGGTTATGCTGGTATCCCAGTCTTATTTCCTGACCTCATCAGCAACTGAGATAGTAGATACGGAGAAAACCGTCAAGACGCAAATGGAATTACAGGGTAATGACACGGAAGAACAGAATCAGGATAATGATTCCCTGATAGATAACAGTGAAGCATCTGAACAGGACAGAACGGAAGATGCGTCAACCCAACTGGAGGAAATAACAACAGAGGCTACCTCTGAGCAGAACGCATCTACAGAGGAGAATATGCAGCAAGTCGCATCCACTGAGGGTGTGTCAGGCGATGATGTCTCCACCTCTGAAGAAAATGAGCCGGAAGTAAGCGGTTCTGCAAATTCTATGGAAGCTATTTCGAATAAGGCGCCTGAGGTAGATTTGGATGAGGATACTGTAACTGTCGAAACGATTATACCACAATCAGGGAGTGGGATGAGTGCAGGGCCTACAACAACAGCGACAAAAAATGGTGATGATACATATCAAATAAAGGACGAAGACAAAAATAAATTAATTGATACGTTGAACTCTACAAGTGGTTATACTCAAAATGGATATTATCAATTGGAAGGATTGTATTTAGAAGCCACTTATAACACAAAAGTTACAGATTATCAACATTTGAAATTGGGGAGTAATGGGAAAATAACATTGTACGCTAAGTATCAGCTGGCATATTTCAAGGTTGTGATTAATCCACAAGGCGGAACATACAAAGTTTCTGGCGATAATGTTGTGAAAGAAAGTGGAGATCATACTTATAAAGTTCCTGTTATTGAAGGGACAACAAAGGCGACTTTGAATATTACAGAATTAAGTAAAGAGGGATACGAGAGCATAGGGGCATCAAACAATGCTGGGCAGCCTATTGGCAAACTTTCCGATGACAAAAAATCAATTACTGTTGATTTGAGCGGGGGGTATGAATGGACTATTGTATTGCAGTGGGAAGGTGAGTCGTATACTGCGCTATATGCTCGTTCTGATACAAATGAAGAATCCGGACTTTATATACAGAATTTGAAATTTGATGACAAGTCACTGGAAGTATGGGCAAATCCTGAGACAGTGAATGTGGACAATAAACCCGGGTATAAATTCCACCATTGGGAAATTGGTTCATTTTCCGGGGAGCAATTTATGCCTGAAGAGGGAATGAAAAAAGAAGCAAGAGATGCTTTGTATCAATCATGGAAGACATCAAAAAGCGGAGGAGGACAGATAGTAATTACTCCGGCATATCAATATATGGGAATTGATGGCGGAGATGCTGACATTACATATCAGTATAAGAAAGCGGAGACTACTCCCCGAATTGTAAAAGGTTACTATACGGGAACTGAAGAAACAGGTGATTTTGAATACCAAATAGCTGAAGATAGTAAAGAAAAAGTACAAACGTTGAAAGAACAATATGGTATTTGTGTAGAAGCAACTGATAATGGTATATCTGTGAAGACAGAAGCGGAAGGACCTAAAAAAACAACAATAAGTGACGGTAGTCAAACTGTTCATTATACTATTACAGACGGTAACGCAAAAGATACCGAATCAGAAAAGACAAAGACATTTACTATCACTATTAAAGTAGAGCAGAGAGTTGTTCACCTTATCTCGAATGATATATTTGTAAAAACGTATGATGGAACGAGGACGTGTACAATTGATAAACCATTATTAACTGATGTTGATGGAATTACGGTTACTTGTACAAAGGCTGAATATGATAAAGCTGATGCGGGAGAACGTACAATTGAATTATCAGAACCAATTATGAAATTTACTCCTAGTATGGAATCAGAAAAAGATAATTATATATTAGATACTATTGCTGGTAAATGCATAGTTGCAGGAAGAATTGAGAAGAGAATAGTATTTGTTAAAACTAGTGCGCTTCTAGATTCGAATAGTGTTCGGGAATATGTGAGAGCCGGCGAAAAGGATAATCCGCAATTGCTTGTAGAGGAAGACAAGGATAAATATAAAGGTGAAAATTGTGGGTTCATAAATGGGGACGAAGTAAAATTGCAAGACGCCATACTTTTTACCGTACCAGAACGAGACGATTACTCTATGTTAGAAGATGGCGTGAGTAAAAAGACATATACTATAGATGTTTCAGAACCAGAAGATTCTAACTACCAATATGTTCTTGACAGAAATGATATGGGCAAATTTGATGTTATATTGGAGGAGCCTGAACTGGGTGAAACCTATTGGATTGATGGAAATCTTACTGCAGATGGATGGTATGGGGCTTCATCCGATAGAATACTGCGGCCAAAGAGTGGTGGCGGTTATGACCGAATCTGTACCAGTGACGGAGAAGAAGGAGAACAGATTGTATTAACAGAAGAAAATACTAAAGATGGCACAATTACGTTTCAGTTGAAAGATTCACGTACAGGCGCTTTCACTTCATGGAAAACCATAGAGGTAAAAGTGGATACCACGGCTCCAGAATATATTGGTTATACATTGGAAGAAGGCGGAACTAATGTGCCGGGAAGTGGTTTGTATTTCCCATCTGAAGGCGGAGATATTACATTTGGTAACTATTATAACCATACCATTAAATTTACCATTAGATATCGTGATGTCCGCTCTAATCCCAAAACATTATATTATACGCTTACAGGTTCTTTGGGGTCAAATAAGGAAATGACTGCATTGTTTGGCGAAGCAGATGAAAATGGGTATGCAACAGCGTCCTTTGAAATTATGGCGGGTGCAGAAGATAAGATAGGAACGATTCTGTTTGCGGCAGACGATAAAGCTGGTAACCGGGAATCCTTCTCTCACACTATGGAACGCCATGGCACAGAATGGGCGGTGGAACAGACCGTTCCTACGGTTAGCCCATTGACGGTAAAAGCAGGAGAAATTACGGTCAGCAACAACGCCGACAGATATTATGCAGACTGTACTGCATATGTAACAGCTGATGATGTGACGGCAGGTATTTATGGTATTACATGGTATGTAAATGACGAGGAGATATTTGAAAGAGTGTCGCCGTCATCACAAAAGGTAAAAAATTATACTTTTACATTGCCGATAAATGAGGCGTCTTTTGAAACTGAAGATAGCGCAAAAGGTCAATATGAAGTATCTGCTGTTGTTTGGGATAATGCGAAGAATCATTCAGAAAAAACCAACACTGTGAAATTTATGGTAGACGATGTTCCTCCTGTTTTAGTGGTGACGCACGACTATGATGTGTATACTCAAAAGGCAAAAGTGACATTCTATACCTATGATGAATTAAGCGGCGTGGGGCATATTGATGTATATGATGCAAATGGTAACCAGTGTACCTATGTTGTGGAAAAAACGGAGAAAAATGAAGACGGGTATATGGTTTCCTATTGTTATTTTGAAACGACTGCAAAAGGTGATTATAAAATTGTAATCGAAGATAAAGCGGGTAATCTCACTTCAGAAAATATTAAATTGGATAAGGTGTCTGATGAAATTCCAGACTGCCCGACAGTGACGGTTACGCCGGAAATAAATGACAAGGGATGGATTACTGCAGAAGAAGCGGATGTCCGCATTGGTAATGTGACTGAAACAAAGTATGATAAAATGCCAGTTGTCACATATTATGAGCGGTGGAAGGAAGATGGTGAACAGCCGTTAGATTCCTCTAGCATAAAGACAGGAATAGAATATCAGGACTTATTGCTGGAAGAAGGAAAATGGAACTTGAAGGTTTGGAGTGAAAGTCTTACCGGTAAACAATGTGATGAAGCGGATTCCCATTTATACACCCTTAATGTAGACGGTACAGCTCCACAAATTACATACCAGGTTCAAAAGGACGCTGGCAGTAGTCTGTTGGTGAACTTTACAATATCTGATTCAGTCAGTGGCGTGGATAAAGACAGTATTCGAGTTATGCATGGCGCAGATGCAGTGTTACTTTCCTTAGAGGCGTCTGAAGATGGACTGAGTTATTCCGGCAGCTTTACGGTAACAGAGGTTGGAAATTATACAATACAGGCATCAGATGTTGCCGGCAATAAAGCGGGTGAAGAAATATTTTCTCCAATGAGCATGAAAGTGAATCCAGTCAGGAATATTACGGAAACCACGGCTACAGTTGGCGCAAGAATTTTCAGGGGAACCTTTGCAATTAAATCTGCCAGCATAACTTATCGTAAATTAGAAGAGACTGAATTCAGTACGGTGGATGCCGTGTCAGTGGTGGATGAGGAAACAGGTAATGTAACAATATCTGCAGTCTTGGATAATTTGTCGGCAGGGACAGAATATGCATATAAAATTAATGCTGTTTCAGACGGCGATGAGGTTTTGGAGTATATAGGATATTTTTGTACTTTGGCTACAGATGAAAAGGGCATTAGAATAACAGGAACAGCCAGATATGCAGATAACCGGGAAGGAACTATTACGGTAGGACTTATCAGAGGCTATTCATGGATACGTTCTACAGAGGTTGACACATCGGAAAATACAGCCTTTACATTTGACAATGTACAGGACGGCAGCTATAATCTGGTAGCTACAGATGGAGTTTATTCCAGAACGGTGCGTGTTGTAATTGTAGATGGAAACATTGTTTATCCGGAAAGTGATATTATTGATTTAGTATTGTCAGGTATAAGCACGTCAGTCGAAGTTGAAAACGAAGAGACGCCGGATGTTTCGGCTGAATTTAGTGATATGGATGCCACGTTAAGTAATGCAGATAATCTCTTGATAGAGGCAGGTGGTAACGTAGAGTACAAATTGACGGCTAAGTTAGTTCAGATAACCAGTGTTGATGAAGCTGCTTTAGCGGCTATGTATACAGCAGCAGGTAATAAGATTGTGGGTGCTTTCCTGGATTTGTCTCTTTACAAGATTGTGACAGATGAGAATGGAGATGTTAGCAGGACACGGGTCAGCAAATTAGGTGCGGGCGCCAGTGTATCGGTTACAATTCCATTAGGCGATCTGGCAGAGAAACCGGGATTAACTGTAGTAAGGATTCATCAGGATGGAGATACTTATACAGGAAAACAATTAGCAGATATGGATAACAATCCTTCCACTTATACAGTGACGACAACGCAATTTTCTACTTATGCCGTACTGTATGATAAGCCGGAGGAGGATGTTCCGGATACAGAAGATAAGGATACTACGGAAACTTCTGGTACCGGTTCATCTCATAGGGGAGAAACGGTAGTTAATAGGGATAACCAGCAGTCCGTGAATAAGGGCGCAAAAGCAGTTGAGATTGCGGCTAAGACAAAGACTGCAAAGGCGACAACAACAAGTTCTTCTGTGGGCTCCTTAAGAAGCTCCAGCACGGCTAAGACCGGTGACGAGGCTCCGGTTGCAGCGGTTGGCGTCATCTTCATTATGACGATGGGCGGTTTGGTAATCCTTCGCAGAAAAACGAGATAAAATTACAAAAATTACCTAAATATTATACAGTTCCCTGCAAATACTATAACCAAGACATGAACGAGTGTCTTAAAAATATAGATTTGGAGGGAACTGTTATGTCAAGTAATAATTCTAGCAAGAAGTCTGACGCAATGAACAGATTCAAAATGGAGTGCGCATCAGAGGTAGGCGTTTCTTTAAAGAACGGTTACAATGGTGACCTTACTTCCAGAGAGAACGGTTCTGTTGGCGGACAGATGACCAAGAAGTTGGTAGAAGCTCAGATGAACCAGATGGCTGGTAAGTAATCATTCTGATTACAAAATCTGACAGTAAAGAAGGTCATAACCTGTTTTTAAGAAAAAGGCAGGCTATGGCCTTCTTAATTTTTGTGCTGTAATCATTTGCCGGTATTTGGGTTTTCTCTTTTTGGGATTTATTATATTTCAGGGATTCGACGATTCGTCACAAAAAAGACTAGACATACCGGCTTGCTGCGTGCTATAATGGACTGATTAATGCTGATGGAAGAATTTTCTTCTGTGTGGTATGTTTGAATATTTTTAAAAGAATCAAAGGATATATATTAAGGAGGAATTGTTAAAGATGAGTTTAACAGTGGAGAAATTGGAAAAGAATATGGCAAAGCTTACGATTACGGTACCGGCTGCGGAATTTGCAGAGGCAATGAAGGCGTCCTACATTAAGCAGAGAGGAAAGATTTCTGTTCCAGGCTTCCGTAAGGGCAAGGTGCCTCAGGCATATTTGGAGAAGATGTACGGTCCGGAGATTTTTTATGAGGATGCAGCGAATACGTGTATGGAAAGTTCTTATCCCGGCGCATTGGATGAGTGTGAGTTAGATGTGGTTTCCCGCCCGGAGGTGGATGTGGTGCAGATGGAGAAGGGGAAAGATTTCATTTACTCTGCCACAGTTGCCATTAAGCCGGAGGTAACGTTAGGAGAATACAAGGGCGTAGAGGTAGAGAAGACGGATTCAGAGGTTACAGATGAGGATGTCAAGGAAGAGCTTGAGAGAGTGCAGAAGCAGAATGCCCGGAATGTGCCTGTGGAAGACCGTGCAGCTAAGTTAGAAGACGAGGTTTCCATTGATTTTGACGGATATATTGATGGCGAAGCCTTTGAGGGCGGTAAAGGCGAGAACTACAAGCTGGTATTGGGTTCCCATTCCTTTATTGATACCTTTGAAGACCAGATTGTAGGAAAGAATATCGGTGATGAATTTGATGTGAACGTTACGTTCCCGGAAGATTATCAGGCGGAGGATTTAGCGGGCAAGCCGGCAGTATTTAAATGTAAGCTGTTAGGCATCAAGGAGACGGAGCTTCCGGAGTTAGATGACGAGTTTGCTTCCGAGGTTTCAGAGTTTGATACCTTAGATGAATACAAAGAAGATTTGAAGGCTACACTTAAGGTGAGAAAAGAGCAGGAGGCAAAGAATAAGAAGGAAGGGCTGGTTATCGACAAGATTATCGAGAATGCCCAAATGGAGATTCCGGAGCCTATGGTAGAGACCACCAAGGAGCAGATGCTGAATGAATTTGCGCAGCAGATTAGCTACCAGGGACTTTCTATCGAGCAGTATTTCCAGTTTACCGGAATGTCAAAGGATAAATTCTTAGAGACTGCAACGCCGGAGGCAGAGCGGAGAATCAAGTCCCGCCTTGTGTTAGAAGCGGTTGCAAAGACCGAGGATATTCAGGTGTCAGATGAAGAATTAGAGGAAGAATTAAAGAAGATGGCTGAGACTTATCAGATGGATTACGACCAGCTTGTAGATTTGGTTGGAGATTCAGAAAAAGAGGCCATTAAGTTGGATATTGCCGTACAAAAGGCAGTGGATTTCGTTACAGAGTCCGCTGTGGAGAAATAAGAAAGACAGAATTGGATGTAGAGAATAAAGGAGGATTTGGTATGAGTTTAGTGCCTTATGTCATTGAGCAGACCAGCAGGGGCGAGCGCTCCTATGATATTTATTCCAGATTATTAAAAGACAGGATTATCTTTTTGGGAGAAGAGGTGAACGATACAACCGCAAGCCTTGTGATTGCCCAGTTATTATTCTTAGAGTCGGAAGATCCCGGAAAGGATATCCAGCTTTATATTAACAGTCCGGGAGGCTCCGTATCCGCAGGTTTTGGTATTTTTGACACGATGAATTATATTAAATGCGACGTATCTACAATCTGCGTGGGAATGGCTGCCAGCATGGGCGCATTTTTATTAGCGGGAGGAACGCCGGGCAAGCGTATGGCGCTGCCGAATGCAGAGATTATGATTCATCAGCCTATGGGCGGTATGCCGGGTGGAAGCCAGGCCAGCGATATGAAGATTACCACAGACCATATTCTGAATACCAAGAAAAAGCTGAATGAAATTCTTGCCAAGGAGACCGGCAAGCCCATTGAGATTATTGAAAAGGATACGGATCGTGATAACTGGTTAAGCGCGCAGGCGGCGAAGGAATACGGTTTGATTGATGAAGTCATTACCAATCGGGAGTCTGCTTAATGCGGAACTGTCTGATAGATTGTGGGATTGAGCAGCTTAAGATAACAAGAAAAGATATTTTATAAGATTTTATAATAAGAAAATGAGGTAGAATGAATTATGGCAAGTCGCGGAGATGACAGAAAACCATTGCGTTGTTCATTTTGTAACAAGACTCAGGATCAGGTGAGAAAGCTGATTGCCGGTCAGAATGTATTTATTTGTGATGAATGTATTGAGGTCTGTTCAGAAATCATCGAGGATGAACTGGAAAATTATGATGATTCCACAGATATCAACTTATTAAAACCAAAAGAGATTAAGGATTTTTTGGACCAGTATGTCATTGGGCAGGAAGAAGCGAAAAGGGTGCTGTCCGTTGCCGTATATAACCATTATAAGAGAATCCTTTCCGATAAGGACTTTGATGTAGAATTGCAGAAGAGCAATATTATTATGGTTGGGCCAACCGGTTCCGGTAAGACATATCTGGCGCAGACTTTGGCAAAGCTGTTAAATGTTCCCTTTGCCATTGCAGACGCTACGGCTTTGACAGAAGCCGGTTATGTCGGCGAGGATGTGGAGAATATTCTGTTAAAGATTATTCAGGCGGCAGATTATGACGTGGAGCGCGCCCAGCATGGGATCATTTATATTGACGAGATTGACAAGATTACCAGAAAATCAGAAAATGTGTCCATTACCAGAGATGTATCCGGTGAAGGCGTTCAGCAGGCATTGCTTAAGATCATTGAAGGTACGGTGGCTTCCGTTCCGCCTCAGGGTGGAAGAAAGCATCCGCATCAGGAGTTTATCCAGATTGATACCTCCGACATTTTGTTTATCTGCGGCGGCGCCTTTGACGGTTTGGAAAAGGTAATTGAAAAACGGATTGGCAACAAGTCCATTGGTTTCGGGGCTGAATTAGCGGAGAATATGGACGAGAACATCGGAGAGATACTGCGGAAGGTAACGCCGGAGGATTTTATCAAATATGGCCTTATACCGGAGTTTATCGGACGTGTGCCGGTAACGGTGACGCTTGATTTGTTAGATACGGAGGCTTTGGTGAGAATCTTAACGGAGCCGAAGAGCGCTATCTGCAAGCAGTATAAGAAGT
Source organism: uncultured Lachnospiraceae bacterium (assembly GCA_947629565.1). GTDB lineage: Bacteria > Bacillota > Clostridia > Lachnospirales > Lachnospiraceae > CAG-590. Next base: position 2,307 of record CANREG010000060.1, on the reverse strand, counting down.
TATTTGAGTTAGACGGCGTGGAGCTGGAATTTGAGGACGGCGCGTTAGAGGCTATTGCCAGGGAAACCATGGAGCGGAAGACCGGCGCCAGAGGCCTTCGTTCCATTATTGAGCGGTCCGTAATGGATTTGATGTATGAGGTTCCTTCCAATGAGGCGATTGCCAAATGTATTATTACCAAAGAGGTTGTGGAAGGCAAGGGAGAACCGGAGATTGTATATTCTGAGTCTCCAAGGGCCAAAAAGCCCTTTATGAAACGCCACCTGAAGCCGAATAATGACGATGGCGAGATTGCGTAAGGGCAGAATATAGGATTTATGGGGACTTGTGGAACTTTGGCAGGTCCCTTTGTTTTTAAATGGAGGATGAAGTATGGAGCAAAGTATCATTGAGAAAAGACAGATAACGATACCGGTTATGGTACTGTATGATGTGGTGGTTATGCCCGGCTCCAATGTACATTTTGACATTAGACGGGAAGGCAATGTAGAGGCAGTCAACAAAGCCATGGAAGAGGGACAGGATTTGTTTGTCGTTATGGCAAGAGACAGCAGCGCGGAAGGGGAGATTACGGTTGACAGCCTGCACCGCACGGGCACTCTGGTTATGGCAAAGCAGCTTTTAAAGCTGCCAAAAGGGAACAACCGGGTGCTTTTTGTGGGCAAACAGAGGGCCAAGGTCGAGCAGATTATAAAGCGTCAGGGGGAAAAGGCTTCTTATTATGAGGCATTGGTTACCTGCATGGAAAACAGCGCAGAGGAAATGCCGGAATCCAATCAGGAGGCAGGCAGGCGCAGTATTCAGTCTGTACTTAAGCATTGCATACAAAATGGAATCCTGTCCAACGAAAATACATTAGAAGCAATCTGCCGGGTTAAGGATTTAGAGCGCATGGTGGATTTGACCGCAGAGGCCGCTTTGGTAAAAGCGGAGGAAAAGCAGCAGATTTTAGATGAAGAGGATATGGAGCTTCGCTTGGAAAAACTTCTTACCTTTGTGTTTAATGAGATTGACGTGAATAATATCCGCCTGGAAATCAGCGAGAAGCTGAAACAGAGCGTAAACAAGAATCAGCGGGACTATGTGCTGCGGGAGCAGATGAAGCTGATTAAGGAGGAATTAGGGGAGGAAGAGGATACACAAAAGGAAGCGGACGAATACAGGCAGCGTCTGGAAGAGGCAAACCCGCCGGAGGAGGTCCGGGAAAAGCTGTTAAAGGAAATCCGGCGTTTTGAGGGGCTTTCTTATCATTCCTCCGAAAATGCAGTGCTGCGGACCTATATTGAAACCCTGTTGGAGTATCCCTGGAGCAGGGCCGGTGAGGACAATGAGGATTTAAAGAGCGCAATCGCCCAGCTAGAGGAGGACCATTATGGGCTGACAAAGATTAAGGAGCGGATTATTGACTATTTGGCAGTAAGGGCTTTGAGCGGGAGAAGGGACGCGCCTATTCTCTGTCTGGTCGGGCCGCCGGGAACCGGCAAGACTTCTGTTGCCAGGTCCATTGCCGCCGCCTTGCACAAGAAATATGGAAGAATTGCCCTTGGCGGAATCCGGGATGAGGCGGAAATCAGGGGACACCGAAAGACCTATGTGGGCGCAATGCCGGGCAGGATTGTGACGACCATTGCCAAGACCGGGGTGAATAATCCTTTGATTTTGTTAGACGAGGTGGATAAGACCAGCAGCGATTACAAGGGAGATACCGCCTCCGCCCTGTTAGAGGTATTAGACGGAGAGCAGAATATTCATTTTGAGGACCATTATTTTGAGGTGCCCGTGGATTTAAGCCATGTGCTGTTTGTGGCAACCGCCAATGACGCCTCCACCATTCCTGCGCCGCTGCGGGACCGTATGGAATTGATTGAAGTCAACAGTTATACGGAGAATGAAAAATTCCACATCGCCAAAGATTATCTGATAAAGAAGCAGAGAGAGAAAAACGGCCTTACGGCGCGGCAGTTCAAACTGACGGACGAGGCGGTGTATAAGCTGATACGCAATTATACCAAAGAGGCCGGAGTGCGTAATTTAGAGCGTTGCATTGAACAGCTCATGCAGAAAGCGGCAAAGGGGATTCTGACGGAAGAATATAAGTCCATTACGGTAAATCCAAAAAAATTAAAGGACTTGCTGGGCGTGGAGAAATATACAAGTGACGAAACTAACTTAGAGGATAAAGTAGGCGTAGTTACCGGCCTTGCATGGACGAAGGTGGGCGGCGATACGCTGAATGTCGAGGTGAATCTCTTAGACGGCAAGGGCGCGCTTACCATAACCGGAAATCTGGGGGATGTGATGAAGGAG
>CANREG010000059.1 GCA_947629565.1 uncultured Lachnospiraceae bacterium | reverse complement strand
TCACCGTTGACGGCTCCTGCAACTACCGCAGACTCCCCGACAATATTACCGATAATCATAGAGCCTACGCCAACCTTTACGCTTCCGTAGGATTTGATATCTCCCTCAATCCTTGCATTGTTCGCATATAATTCTCCCGCAGTCACATTACCGGTTACCTGCCCGCCAATGACAATCTTGCCTTTACAGCTGACATTACCGGTAATGGTTCCGATAATGTCAATGGAGCCGTCAGTCTCTAAGTCACCATTGATTTTAGTTGCCTTTGTCACATAGGTGGTCTCATCATCCGGCTCTCCTACAAACTGGTCGTCATTCACATTCGCTGGCTTTTCCTCTTCCACAGAACTGATTGAAATCACATCATTTTCTTTGCTCATTTGATTCTCCTCCAAATTTTCTTTTATTTCCGGCTGCTTTGTCTTAGCCGTCTCGTTCTTTTCCTCTATTGTCGCTGCTTTCGTATGTTCTGATTGTTCTTCTTCCGGTTCTTCCTTAGAAATCTCGGGTTCCATAACCGTTTCTTTCGTCTTTTCCTCAGAAATCTCCGGTTCTTCCAGAATCTCCGGCTCTTCTGGAATCTCCGGTTCCGTGACAGTCTCCACCGGTTCCGAAGTTCTGGCAGCCTGCGCAGGTCTTACCGGCATACTATTGGCAAGCTGGGCAAGCTTCTGCGTCAGAATTGCATCCTCATCTTCCTCTGCTATGAACGCCGGAGCTTCTTGTTGAGCGCTCTCTGCAGCGGACTCATCTTCATATACTTCTTCCATTTCTTCCACTTCTTCTGCCGCCGTACTTTGCTCCACATACTCCTCCGGTTCTTTAACGGTCTCCTGTGGTTCTTCAGCAATCTCTTTTTCTTCTGCCGCATACTCTGCAACCTCCTCTGTCACTTCTTCCTGTTCTTCCGGCAGCATCTCCATGGATTCCTCCGGTTCCTCCTGCTCACCGGCAGGTTCCTCTATATACTCAGCTTCTTCATACTCAGCTTCTTCCGTATCCGCAGATTCTTCCGCGAAAGGCGCTTCGTCGGAATCCTCCGGTTCTTCCGCTAATGGTTCTTCCGCTAGAGTCTCTTCTGTTTCTTCTGTCAACTCCTCTTCCATTACCGGTTCCGGGGCTGGCTGGCTCTGCTTAGCGCCGATACTTGCCAAAAGCTCCTCTAATCCCATATCCTGTCCGGTGGAAGCTGTCTGTTCTTCTTCCGGGGCGTCCTCTTCCAGTTCTTCCTCTGGTTCTTCCTCCGGTTCTTCTTCCACTTCTTCCATAGGCGCAGGCTTTCCTAACTGATTCAACAAATCGTCTACGGTCATCTGTTCCCCTTTGGCTTCTTCCTCATGTTTCTCCGCCAACTGGCTTAACATCTCCTCCACAGACATATCCATGGTATTGACTTCGGTATCATCCTGCAATAAAGACGCCGGATCTCTCTCGTCACTGTATAACTCCGCATCTAACAATTCATCAATCTGGTCAGACATATCCTCCGGGGCAATTCCCAAATCCTCTCCGGATGGTGCTTCCTCAAGTTTTTGCTTAATCGGCAGTTCCTTTGGTGGCCTGGTCGCCTTGACCTTGCGGTTCTCCTTTTCCTCTTTTTCCTCATTCTTCTTAGCCTTAGCGGCGCGCTTTGCCTGCCGTTCCGCCTGTTTCTCTGCCTTGGCAACAGCCTTGTCCTTCTTCGGGGTATTCAGTTCCTCTAATACCTCGTCCTCATCATACATCTCGTTGCTGTCAGGCATGAGTTCATTCATTGCCTGCGAAAAATCTGCTTTGAAATCCTTAAAAAAACTCATTTTATCCTCCAAATCTTAATTAAGTTAAGGTTTGCACTGTCTCTATATGCACCTCTGAATATAAATCATCAATCCGGCTCTCTAAGCTCCACACCTTGATTGCCAGAATAATATTCAATATAACCGAGGCAAATAACAGGACAATTGCCAGAAATACGATTACCGACTTCATTCGGTTGACTCTTTTCCGTCTGCGTGCCTGCTCCGTATTCCCTTTGTTCTTCTTGTCACTAGCTGGCATATATCTGCATATCCTTTCCTCCAGGTTCCCTTTCCGAAACCTTTGCACGATTACTAGTTATTATAGCATAGTTTATCCCAAAAGGAAACGACATTTTCATGAAAATAAAAAAACCGGATTGATACAGCGCTCAATCCGGCTTTCTGCTTATATAAATGCTAATCCACCACAATTAATTCATACTCTCGCTGGCCTAATCCTAAATCTGCTGCCGCCTCAATCGTGTGCACGCCGTTTAAGCTCTCAATCCGTTCTAAGAGATGAGCCTGCCCCGGATCCTCCACTGCATTGTACACCAAATCAAGACATGCCTGGTCAATGGCAACCGGATCTGTAGACACCAGTATGCCAATATCCTTCATGCATGGGTCCTCCGCCACAGCGCAGCAGTCACAGTCCACAGACATATTTTTCATCACATTGACATAAAGAATATTGTCCTTAAAATAATCAACGACAGACGAAGCTGCATCCGCCATGGATTCCAGAAATGAATCGTGGTCGGAACCCCAGAAATTATCCACATCCCCTACGCCATGAATATATTTCTTGCCGTAAGAGGAGGCAACGCCAATCGAAAGCTGCTTTAACGCCCCGCCATAGCCGCCCATGGGGTGTCCCTTAAAATGGGAAAGCACAAGAAGGGAATCATAATCAGCTATATTCTTTCCCACATAGTTTTTCTTAATCTTCCTGCCATTTGGAATATCCAATTCCAAATCCGGTCCCGAAGCGTCTAACAAATCCACCTTGAAATATTTATTCCAGCCGTGAAGCTCAATGGTCTTCCAGTGCTTTTCCGTGGTATCGCGTTCGCCGTCATAGGCTGTATTACACTCCACTACGGTGCCGCCCACATGCTCAACGATCGGTTTCCAAAATTCAGGCTTTAAAAAGTTCTGGTTGCCAACCTCTCCGGAATGTAGCTTAATCGCCACCTTTCCCGGCAGTTCTTTTCCTGCCATCTGGTATAATTCCACAACCTTTTCCGGCGTAATCGTGCTTGAAAAATATACATTCGGTTTCATATAATCTCCTTTCAAACTCGTACTGTTAAGTAATACCTGTTACATCTTACATTCCTATTTACCGAAATATCCGGCAACCTCTTTTAAATGCTTAACAATCGGTAAATGCTGGGGACATACATTTTCACATTGGCGGCATTCTATGCAGTCGCTGGCCTTTCCCGTACTTTTAATCATGTTGTCATAGTATTCCCCCTGGGGAGTCCAGCCCTTGGATTCCACCTCCTGTTTGTCTGCATTATATAAAGAAAAGCATTTCGGAATGGGGATTTTCTTGGGACAGCCGGCCATGCAGTATTCACAGCCGGTACAGGGTATGGCAATCGTCCCGTTAATCATATCCACAGCTTTTTTAATTATCTCATGTTCCTCCCCGGTCAGTGGCTTAAAATCCGCCATATAAGAAGTATTATCCAACACCTGCTCTAAATTGCTCATGCCGGAAAGCACCATAAAGATATTCGGAAGGCTTGCCGCATAGCGGATAGCCCAGCTAGACACAGAGGCTTCCGGATTATAGTCTTTAAAGAGCTTCTCCACCTGCTCCGGCACCGCTGCCAAAGTGCCTCCCTTTACCGGCTCCATAACAATAATCGGCATATTATGTTTTACCGCCACATCATAGCATTTGTGGGACTGAATGGCATTGCTCTCCCAGTCCAGATAATTAATCTGAAGCTGCACATATTCCATTTCCGGATGCCTGTTAAGCACCTCGTCTAACAGCTCGGCGTTATCATGAAAGGAAAATCCGATATGGCGTATCAGCCCCTCTTTTTTCTTATCCTTAAGCCATTGAAAACAGTCCAGTTTTTCAAAGACTTCAATGGAGTGGGCGTTAATGTCGTGAAGCCAGTAGTAATCAAAGTATCCGGCCCCGGTCTTTTCCAACTGGGCATTAAAAATCTTATCCCGATCCTCTTTCTTTTCCAAAAAGCCCGCATGCAGCTTGGTAGTCAGCGTAAAGCTGTCCCTAGGGTGCCGTTTAACCAGCGCTTCTTTGACCACATTTTCACTCTGGAAATTACAATACATCCACGCCGTATCGAAATAATGAAATCCCCGTTCTAAATAGGCGTCTACCATAGCTTCGGTAAGGTTTAAATCAATCTTTCCCGCATCATTGGTGTCCAATGAGGGAAGACGCATCAAACCGAATCCCAATTTCCTGTTATCCATAACCCACACTCCTTTTCCTTATAAATATCCTTATTTTAACATACTTACAGAAAAAAAAGTAGTATAAAATGGATTGTTTCGTTTTTTACTTCTCAATTGCACTGCTTAGCGCCTCTAAAAACCTCCCCGCCGCCTTGGACTGCGTCTGGTACTTTTTCCAGACTAAGGCCATTCCCACTGTCCGCTCCGGGGAAAAGGGCCGGAAACACAAGGCGCGCCCCTTCACATTAACCAGCTTGTCCAATGTCACCACATATCCCATATCCTCCATTGCCATAATGGAGGCGTTGTTAATCAGGTTGTAGGTGGCAACCACATTCAAATCCGCAAAAGGCTTGCCAAACCAATTATAAAGCTGGGGCTCGTCTAATATCTGACGGGATAAAATAAGGGGCTTGTCCCATAAATCTTCCGGACTTATGCTCTCCTTTTTGGCAAGGGCCGAATCCCGATGCATCAATACGCCCCATCTGTCCACAAAAGGCAGTTTAAGATATTCATATCTGGACTGGTCAATCCCCCCTAACAGCAGGCAGAAATCAAACAGCCCCTTATCTAACCGCTCCTGCAAATCCGCCGTATCCCCGCTGACAATATGAAAACGGATTCCCTCATATTCCTCCTGTAACTCCTTTACCACCCTGGCAATATGGTGTATGGCGTGGGTTTCCCCTGCACCAATATAGATATCTCCGGCAATGGCGTCCCCTGATGTTCTCATTTCCTCCCTGGTGCGGTTGGCAAGGCTTACAATCTCCTCCGCCCGCTTGCGGAAATATACGCCGTCCTCTGTCAGCGTCACCTTCCGTTTGCCCCGAATCATAAGCTGCTTTCCAAACTCCTCCTCCAAATCCTTTAACTGCCGGGATAAGGTAGGCTGGGTTAAATGCAGATATTCCGCAGCCTTTGAGATATTCTGTTCCCTTGCTACCGCCAGAAAATATTCCAATACGCGCAGCTCCATAACAACCGCCCTCCTTTACTGTACTGCTGTAATTATTATACTCTTACTTATTATGCTTATCAAGCATAATAAACTATTCATCATAAGCATTTGCTATTTTCTTAAAAAACACTATAATAGCAGTTGAAAATAACAATGCAAAGAGGTGGTTCATACGACTGGGGAAACAGAAACCGAAAAGCTAATCCAGAATCTGAAAGATGCGGGCTGCAGCCAATCAGAAATCCGGCAATTTATGGCAGAGGTTGAGGGCGGCAGGACCAAACAGGCCCTAAAGCTGTTAGACGGACATAGAAAACTTCTTTTAGACCAGTTCCATAAGAGCAAGAACAGCATTGACTGCTTAGACTATCTAATCTTCCGCATGGAGCAGGAAAGTCTTTCGCAAAGAAATAATTAATCAGTGACAGGAGAAAAAATATGAAAACGATTAAACAGGCATTTTATACGGGCGAGCGTCCTTTATTCGGGGAATGCGGCCTTACCATACAGGACACCATTTTCGGCGAAGGGGAATCTCCGCTTAAGGAAAGCTCCGACATTAAACTTTATAACAGTATGTTTAAATGGAAGTACCCCCTGTGGTATGCCAAAAACATATACGCCAAAGACTGCACCTGGTTTGAAATGGCAAGGGCCGGTGTGTGGTACACCAATAACATCACTTTAAAGGACTGCCAGATTGAGGCGCCAAAGAATTTCCGCCGCTGTGACGGAATTACCCTCCGGAATGTCTCATTTTCCGATGCCGCAGAAACCCTGTGGAACTGCCGGAATGTGCAGTTAGAACAGGTGGTGGCAAAGGGCGATTATTTTGCCATGAACTGTGCAGACCTGACTATTGACAACCTGACCTTATACGGCAACTATTCCTTTGACGGGGTGCGGAATATGGAAATCCGTAACTCAAAGCTGTTGTCGAAGGACGCCTTCTGGAACAGTGAAAATGTTACCGTCTGCGATTCCTTCATTTCCGGCGAATATCTGGGCTGGAATGCAAAGAACCTGACTTTGATAAATTGTACTGTGGAAAGCCTTCAGGGCATGTGCTATATTGATAACCTCGTGATGAAAAACTGCAAGCTGATAAATACCACGCTTGCCTTTGAATATTCCACTTTAGAGGCTGACATTACCGGAAATATCGACAGCGTGTTAAATCCTTCCGGCGGTTCTATCTCTGCCGACAGTATCGGCGAACTGATTTTGGAAAAGGATAAGATTAATCCCGCTAAGACAAAGATTATCTGCCGCAGCAATCCCTGCAAGGAGGTGTGCTGATGAACTATGATTTTGACACTCCGGTCAACCGTTTCGGAACAAACTCGCTGAAATGGGAGGTAAAGGAACATGAGCTTCCCATGTGGGTAGCGGATATGGATTTCCAGACAGCTCCGGAAATCCGGGAGGCTATGGCGCAATGCCTTACCCATGGCGTGTTCGGCTACTCCATTGTCCCGGATGCGTGGTACGAAGCCATTCAGCGCTGGTGGCATACCCGCCATGGATTTTTGATGGAAAAGGACTGGCTTATCTTCTGTACCGGGGTTATCCCCGCCCTCTCCTCCATTGTGAGAAAGCTGACTACGGTAGGAGAAAATGTAGTGATTCAGACGCCGGTATACAACATTTTTTTTAATTCCATTGTAAATAACGGGCGGAATGTCTTAGAAAGCCCGCTTGCATATGACGGAGAACAATATTCCATCGATTTTGCGGATTTGGAAGAAAAGCTGTCCCTTCCCCAGACCACCATGATGATTCTGTGCAACCCCCACAACCCTATCGGAAAAATCTGGGACAGGGAAACCTTAGCCCGCATCGGACAGCTTGCCGCCAGACATCATGTCTTGATAGTCTCCGACGAGATACACTGTGATTTGACAGATCCGGGACGGGATTATATTCCCTTTGCCTCCGTCAATGAAGAATGTAAATACAACAGCATTACCTGTATCGCCCCCACAAAAGCCTTTAACCTTGCCGGGCTTCAGACTGCAGCGGTCTGCGTTCCCAATGAAGTCCTGCGGCACAAGGTGGACCGGGGACTGAATACGGATGAGGTGGCAGAGCCCAATTCCTTTGCCATTCCGGCTGCCATTGCCGCTTTTACCAAAGGCGGCGGCTGGCTGGACGCCTTGCGCCAATATCTATACGAGAACAAACTGACGGTAGCCTCCTATCTGGAAAAAGAGCTTCCCGACATCAAGCTGGTTCCCTCAGAAGCAACCTACCTTCTCTGGTTAGACTGCGGCGGCATCTGTGAAAATGCATCTCCTTTGCAGAAGTTTTTACGGCGGGAAACCGGATTATATGTCTCTAAGGGCATACAATATGGTAAATGCGGGCAGTCATTTCTGCGGTTAAATATCGCCTGCCCCCGCGCTGTCCTTATGGATGGTCTCAACCGCTTAAAAACCGGAATCCAACAATTCAGGAGTAAGAAATGAAAACATACAGAATCATTTTTCTTTTGCTGCTATGCATCTCCTTTCTGCTGGCCGCCTGTTCGGGAAAAGAGAAAAAAACGGATGAACGCTCCGAAACCACCGGTGTGACAGAAACAATAACAACAGCAATGGCAACAGAAAAAGAGACGCAGGAACAGGAAAAACAGGAGGAAAAAAACATGAAGCAAACTAATTTTTATATTACTGCGGGTGATACCACCTTTACCGCTGTATTTGCAGACAATTCCAGCGCAGACGCCTTTTGTAATCTGCTTGCTGACGCCCCGCTTACCATTTCCATGAAGGACTATGGCAATTTTGAAAAGGTAGGGGAAATCGGCCAGACTCTCCCGAAAAATGATGAACAGATTACGACAGAGCCCGGAGATGTCATTTTGTATCTGGGCAGCTCAATCACCATCTATTACGACACCAATTCCTGGAACTTTACCAGACTTGGCAAAATAGAAAACGCCACAAAAGACGGGCTTTTATCTGCTTTTGGCAAGGGAAATGTCACCGTAACTTTTTCCCTGTCTAAGCCCCAATGAGCAGGAACGATTACCGGGAACTGCTGCCCTCCATATTTGCTCTCGCATGGCCTACCATGTTAGAGCAGCTTGCGCAAACCGCCGTACAATACATTGATACGGCAATGGTCGGCTCCCTTGGCACACAGGCGACTGCGGCGGTAGGCGCAACAGGAACGGTCAACTGGTTAATCGGCGGCACGGTCTCCTCCATGGGTATCGGTTTTCTGGCTTATATCGCGCAGGCAATCGGCGCAGGCGACAATCAGCGTGCAAGGGCGGCGGCAGCCCAGGCTGTCAATGTGGTACTGCTTGCAGGCTTGTTTTTTACTGCCCTTCCCCTGCTCTTGTCCGGTATAATCCCCGTCTTAATGCAGGTGGATTCCGGTATCAGAGACATGACCTCCCGTTATTTTTTCATTTTGTATATCCCCATGCTGTTCCGTACTGCCAGCATGATTTTCGGCACCCTGCTCCGCGCCGCAGGAGACACTAAAACCCCGATGCGCATCGGGGTTTTAGTCAATGTGATTAATATTGTATTAAATTATTTTCTGATTTATCCTGTACGGCCAATCAAAATCCTGGGAAATACCTTTACTATGGTTGGCGCAGGTCTGGGAATCGAAGGCGCCGCCATCGCGAGCGCCATCTCCTACACTTTTGGCGGTATCGCCATAAGCAGTATGCTCTGGCGGCATAAGGAAATCTCCCCAAAGGGGCAAAGTCTCCGACCAAGGGCCGATATCTTAGCGCCCTGCCTCCGGATAACCCTTCCAAATATGCTGCAGCGTTTTGCCACCTCCTTCGGATATGTGGTCTTCGCTTCCATGATTAATTCCCTGGGGGAAATATCCACTGCGGCCCATACCATCGCTAATACGGTGGAATCCGCTTTCTATATTCCCGGCTGGGGTATGCAGACGGCGGCAGCCACCCTTTCCGGCAACGCCTGGGGCGCCGGGGATAAGGAAAAGCTTAACCGGCTTTCTAAAGTCATATTATCCTTAGAGGCCTGCCTGATGCTTGTCTCCGGCGGTCTGCTGTTTGCCTTTGCACCCGGACTTATGCATATATTTTCCCATGATGAGCAGGTAATCCTGTTAGGTACTACCGTCCTTAGAATGGTAGCCGTATCCGAGCCCTTCTACGGGGTGCCTATCGTTCTGGAAGGCATTATGCAGGGTGTGGGAAACACCCTGCCTCCGTTTATCTACAATGTGGCAGGCATGTGGTGCGTCCGGATAACCGGTACCTTCCTCTGTACACAGCTTTTAGGCTTCGGACTGGTATCCGCCTGGGGCTGCATGATTGCGCATAACTTGGTGCTGTTTGTATTGTTTACCATACACTACCGCTTTGGAAGGTTTCCGGTATGAAATCCATAGACAAAAAGCTATTTTTCCGTAGTATTATCCTTATCATACTTAAGTTCCAACGCATCTATCATATCCTGACAGGTGTAGTTACCGTAATCTATATTCCGCAGCCTTTTTTCCATATCCGGCAGCGTAATATACCAAAAATAATAGGGGGTATCGAACAAATCAACTGTTTTCACCCCGTCGGTTTTCCTGCCTGCAAAGGTCATTGATTTCGTTTCGCCTTCATTGGTCCAAAAGCCAAAATATACCGTCCCCTCGTCCCCCATATCCATAGTAAGCCCCATTGCATCTTCTAAAGCTGCAAAACTTGCAGCCGCATCATCACAATCGTAGCTATACATATCGTCATTATTTAAATCAATCCATGTAGTGAAGATATAATATGGCTGGGAATACTGACCTTGCTGCTTATGGTAAAGCACAAATGAAATAAAATCATTTTCAGTATTTTCAGGATTTTTATATGCATTAATCACCATATATTGTTCATCATTTTCAAAATCCATAATTTTTTCAGCCGTATCATATCCCGCAAAATATTTACTGTCTTCAATAAGGCTTGTGTCCTTTGCTGCATCTTTGGCAAAAGAATACCATTTGAACTTTTCGTTATCTCCATCTGTACCAGACTCCGGGAAATTTATTAAGGAAACTCCCATACTTTGCGGAATATCACTAATATCTGCTTTGGGTTTTGTGATGATAAAATAAATGATTAACGCAAGCAGCAACAATGCCATAACAGCTATGATAATTCCTATTGCTTTTACTATGGTTTTGACTTTCTTTTTCATACATATTCTCCCCATATCCCTGGGATTCTTATAATAATGGCGCAATCAGCCGCATAAATTCTCCGGTCACCTTCGTAACGACCTTCTCCCTTTTCAGGGTTTCATAATCTACCCGCTGGCATTTTGCAAGGGTTTCCTGAAAATCTTTTTCAATATCCGCAATACAGTCTGTCTGATAAAAATATGTTCCGCACTCAAAATGATGATACAGGCTCCGGTAATCTAAATTAATGGTTCCCACCACTGCCTTAATATCGTCGGAAATAAACATCTTGGCATGGACAAAACCGGGCGTGTATAGATAGATCTCCACACCGGATTCAAGCAGCGTATGGAAATAAGTCTTTCCCAAAGCATATATCGGCTTCTTATCAGGAATCCCCGGCATGATTAATTTCACATCTACTCCCCGCTCCGCCGCAAATTTCAAGGCCGCTAACATGGGGTCATCTAAAATCAGATAGGGCGTCATAATATGCACATAGGAATCCGCCCGGTTCAATATATCCCGGTACACCTTTTCCCCCACCTTGTCATTGTCAAAGGGATTGTCCCCATAGGGAACCACATAGCCTTTTTCCTCAGGGAAGGTTTCAGAAAGCCCAAGATAGCTTTGGTAATCCGGCTCCTTCTCCCAGCGAGACAAGGTCCACATATTCAAAAACATCAAAGTCAGGTTATCAACCGCTCTTCCCGCAATCCGGACAGCCGTATCCTTCCAGTGCCCGTAACGCTCAATCTTGTTAATATATTCATCCGCCAGATTGACGCCGCCGGTATATCCCACCTTGCCGTCGATCACAAGAATCTTCCGATGGTCCCGGTTATTGTAATGGGTGGAAAGAAACGGTTTGATGGGCGAAAACATCTGACATTGAATCCCGTATTCCTCTAACATTTTCGGATAATTATAGGGGAGCAGGGAAATGGCACATGTGCCGTCATACAACACCCTTACATCTACCCCCGCTTTGGCTTTCTCTGCCAGAATATGCAGGATACTGCCCCACATTTTGCCCTCGTCAACAATAAAATATTCCATGAAAATGAACTTTTCAGCCTGCTCTAAATCCTTCAGCATATCAGCCCATTTATATTCCCCTAAAGGATAATAGGAGACTTGATTGCCTGTAGTCACAGGAAAAGTTCCGCTTTGGTTCAAATACTTTACCAGCGCCGCCGTCTGGGGGCTTTCCTCCTCCAACGCCGAAAAAGTATCCATATCCTGCGTAATCTCATCTTTATGGATATCAATAAGCGTAAGACAGCCCTTAGAAACCGCCCGGTTTCCGATATCATACTTGGTATACAGATAAAACAATGTGCCAAATACAGAAGTCAGGGAAACCACCAGTATCCATGTCAGCTTGGCGGTACTGTCCATATCACTGTTAATCAGCGCCACAATCACAATTAAGTTAAACAGGGTTACGCCGCCCATAACCCCGTTAATCATTTCTGCAAAATAAAGCTGCACCACAAGGAAACAGAGAATGGCAAGGGCAAAAAGCAGAAGAATAATCCCCGATCTGCTGAAGATAATCCTAAGAAATCCCTTTTTTCGTTTTTTCAGTAAGTTCAGTTCTTTTTCCATTGGTGCTTGCTCCTTCTGATTCTTCCCGCCGTCAATTCAAAACTATAGTCAAGCAGATTATATATCATATTCTCGTCTACACTGCCGTCTAATAAAATGGTAATCCAGTGATTTTTATTCATATGGTAGCCGGGCAGTATTCCCTTCGTCATCTGCAAAACGCCAATCCTGTCCGGTTCGCATTTCACATTAATAATATCAACCTTTTCCGAATCTGACAAGCCCAATCTGTCCCCTTCCACCTTCATAACAATGGCATACCACTTGTTGTTCTCTCTATGCCTTAAAACGGCAGAATCCGGGTCCCTTGCCCAGAGATATTCCGGTTTGGTCTTATAAATCTTATCCGCATATGCAAATATGGTCTCCCTGTCCATTGCGCCACCCCTTTAAACAACCATAAAAAGCGTTCCGATTCCAATCAGAATACACCCAATCAGGGTTTTCACCGTAAATTCCTCATGCAAAAATACAAATGCCAATATCAGGGTAATCACAACGCTTAATTTATCAACAGGCACCACTTTCGACGCCTCACCCATCTGCAAAGCCTTGTAATAACATAACCATGAAGCTCCGGTTGCGAGTCCGGAAAGAATCAGGAAGATCCAGCTTTTCCGGCTGATGTCATGAATTCCCTTCTGGGCATGGGTAAGAAACACCATACCCCATGCCAACACAACCACAACTACTGTCCTGATTGCCGTTGCCAGATTTGAATTTACACCCTCAATACCCACCTTTGCCAGAATCGCAGTGAGAGCCGCAAAAACTGATGATAAAAAAGCAAATAACAACCACATAAAAATCTCCTCGCCTTGCGCACAATCATCGCTATTATATCTGAAAATGTATTTCCTTCAACTGTAACGGCTGGTTTCCATGATAGATGAAATATACCGGATATACGCCGTCGGGAAAATCCACTTTTATCCCGCTAATTTTCCAATCCCCGCCAGTTTCACTCATATTCAGGGAAATTCTTGCAACTGCCTTTCCGGTTTCAGCAAGCCGCACCTCAAAATAAGGTTCACTCTTTTGGCCTTGCTGTCCTTCCTCCGGCGTCAGACCAGCCGTCTCCTGTCCTTTCAAATCCTCCATAACCGGATTATCATCCGCACACCGATCGTCAATCCTGACCGGCGCCTGGCTCACTACCCTGACAGCCTCCGTCTCCGGCCTATAGGTTACGCCAATCTCTTTTACGCCGGAAAAAACAAAATACTTAAATCCAATCAGGGTGCCGTCTTCAATCTCCCCGATAAACCGTTCCTCCCCGATATTTGTCACATTGGGAAAGGCAGCGGAATAAATGCTGTTACAGCCATGGGGCATCCTCCCGTTGGTAATATTGCAGGCAATCACCGCCGGATATGTACCCTCCGCCACCAACGGACCGTCATTCAGCCCGCAGCTTGTAATCTCCACCTGAGGGATGCTTCCGTCCGGGGCAATCTGTATTTTCTCTGCACAAACCTGTCTGCTGTAATCGGATTTGTGGGTAAGACGGTGATAAAACACATACCACTGGCCGTTTATCTCCACAATGCTACCATGCGTGGTTCCGGTCATATTGAGCTTATCCTTTTCCGTCCTCCCTTTAAATCCTATATCCCCATTGGACACAATGGTTCCCCCAAAGACAAAATCCCGGTCCGGATAGTCACTTACCGCATAGCACAGCTCATGGTTTAACAGGGAAGAATAGATAAAGTAATACCGATTCCCTACCCGGCGCATAGAGGCCGCCTCAAAGAAGGGGTGCTGTTCAAAATCCGTCCCTTTTACCTTATAGGGAATAATATGCTTTGCCTCCTCCTTTACAGTAAGCATGTCGTCCTCTAGCACCAGCATATTCGGGCCCATAATACTGTCCTTATAGCTTAATATCTCCTCCCGGCTGCGCCCGAACATCTCCTCTTCCCTTTGGAGCAACTCCTCATTTTCATAGAAATCCGGCTCCTCCTCATATCCATACTGGGTGCCGTAATAAATGCGGATTGTGCCGTTATCATTCATTGCCGCCGGATCAAAGCAGACATATTTCATCATGGGGGAGCCGTCGGGATTTCGCACATACCCCAGAAATTCATACTGCCCCGCCGGACTGTCACAGACCGCTACATGAATTGCGCCCTGATATCCTCCTACGCCGTAATCCCCGCTCATGCAATAATACAGATAATATCTGCCGTCATTGCCCCTTACCACATCCGGGGCGTACATATATTTCATCTTTTCATAATCCGGATCCTGACTGGCCCGGTAAGTGACACTTTCACAGCGCCAGTTAGTCAAATCCGTTACCGGCGCGGAATACACCACATAATCCTCCATACAAAATGTATAACCGCCCTCCCGGTCATGGGAGCCATATATATACACCCTGTCTCCGAAGACATGTGGCTCCACATCCGGAATATATTCCTTTAAAGGTAAAAATGGATTAAATACCTGCTTTTTCATTGATAATCTCCCTTGCAGTTTTTTTATTTTAATTCATCATACCGTATTCGCATTTCAGACCGTTTCATTTTCCGGATACAACTCCCCGTAAATCCTGTCGGCATCATAATCCGGTGCGTATTTTGCCGCCACCTCGCAGATGTGTTGAATATACTCGATGTCATCCTCTTCTAATTCCTCCGCAATTATCCCGGCGGCTTTATTCTTTGCCAGCTTGCGGCAGATTTGGGATATGATTTTCCGGTTAGCGCCCTCAATGCTACCAATCATCCTTCCCTCACGCTTTCCCTCAAGCCTTCCTTCAAGCTTGCCCTCATCCTCCGCTTCCTTAAGCTGCCTGCGGTATTCCGTTTCCCATGCATACTCTAAAACCTGTTCACCCATAAATTCGTCCACCCTTCCTTTCATTGCCTTACGTTTGACAAATGCCTGTTTGCTTACGTCCCACATTAACTGCAACAGCAGTACTTTATCATACTCTCTTATAATATGCTCTTTCACCTGGCGGTTTAGCTCCTTCTCAATTGCCTTCAAATCCCTGCCAAGCAGTTCTTTCATGCGGTCTTCGGCCTCTGCCTTTTCTTTCTCATTTTCTATGCTGTCTTCCGTTTCTTCCGTTTTTGGTTCATACTTTAGTATATAATAAGGCAGCATCATATACAACTGTTTTTCAAAAATTTCCTTCAGGGAATAATCCGGATTTCTTATAATGGGAACCCGGTATACCGCTTCTTCCCCGCCCGGCAAAATCAGCTTATAGGTAAACTGCTCCGGGGTATTTTCGTTGCTCCGCAGGTAAAGCAGGGCGGAATTTTGCACCCGCACTACATAGCTTCCTCGTTCTTCCCGCTCCACAAAGTTTACCGCATCCATCCAGTCGTACTCAAAAAGGCGGATGGCAATGTCTCCGTTCGGGTTGCTCTCACACTCCAAATGATACCGCCTGTCCCCCACCTTAAACTTAGAATCCGGAAGGCGGTCCTTAATCCGAAAGCTGTTGAATACGCTGGTCTCTACGTTGTACAGGTATTCCACATCGCCTTCCATGCTGTAATGGGCTCCAAAGAACTCGTTCACCATGGGAATATTCCACTTCGGAACCCGGATGCTCATGGTCTTAAATACATTGTCGTAGACATGCGGGTTGCCCTCTGAGGGTTCCATGGCCTTCAAGCGTTCCCGCAGCCGTTCTTTCTTCCCTTCCCATTTTTTCTGTGTCTTCTTATCCGTATGTACGTCCTCCATATTCTTTCCACTGCAGCTTCTGTCTGATGAATTCATTACCATAAGTGTAACAGAAATAAACTATGAAATGCAATTAAATATCTATTAACTATTCTTATATTTCTTTGAACTTTTTGTGTCACGGATTTCATAAATACA
>CANREG010000058.1 GCA_947629565.1 uncultured Lachnospiraceae bacterium | reverse complement strand
TTTAACAGAGAACTTGGTGAGAACAAACCGAAGGTGCAGTTCGAACCTAGTCGTAGTTATACCGGTGCCCTTAACGAATGCAAGCGAAGCGCAGCATGAGTTTAGTAACCGGTTTTGCAAGAGAACTTGGTGAGAACAAACCGAAGGTGCAGTTCGAACCTAGTCGTAGTTATACCGGTGCCCTTAACGAATGCAAGCGAAGCGCAGTATGAGTTTAGTAACCGGTTTTGCAAGAGAACTTGGTGAGAACAAACCCAAGGCAAAGTTCTTAAAGCTGTAAAAACTTGTTATCAGGCCTGCCCCTGATACTCTCTTTTGTATGAAGTTCTGAAGGTGCACAATTTATATGATTAATTATAAAATAGGGGATTGGTCAAATGGTATGATAGGGGTCTCCAAAACCTTTGGTGGGAGTTCGATTCTCTCATCCCCTGCTAGCAACGCCTTGGAAGTGTAGAGTTTCCAAGGCGTTTTATTTGTAATAAAATGTATTGGAGATTTTCTATGTCATATAAGGGTTGAAATGTCATATCGGAATAAATAGTTTATAAAATTATTAGCCTTGATATTTATAGTGGAATTGGGGTGATTATTTCAATCATTATGTTAAAATTGAGTTAAAATGGTGGTATGCATGAAGTGGAAGGTGATAATGCATGACTTTTTATGAATACAGTCTTTTAAGCCGAAAAAGAGGTTGGAAGTTTAATAAAGTAATAGAACCTGCTAAGAAAGGGGTTTTGGTTTATGTGTCTGATGTTGGAAAGAAGTAGAGTTTCCTTAAAGAAAGCAAAAGATGCATTGGAAACTTTTGAAATCTGTAATGGTGAAGCATGGTTAGACAGCGCATGTTTTGATACATATCAGGCAATGGAATTTCTTTTAAAGGGTATCCTGTTAGGATATGGTGTAAAGTTTGAGTCAACACATAATATTGATTATTTAATAACATTATTGGATGATAAAACAACATTTACTTTCACAAAGCATGATGATTTAATGTTGCTGGCAACAACTATAACCTCTTGGGAAGAGGGCAGCAGATACGGTAAAGGTATAAAAACCTCAGTAAATACTGTACGGCGGATTCATAATATTTACAATAATATATTGGAAACATTCATAAAAATACAGGAAACGAATCAATTAACTATAGCTAATGAAATTGATGATACGCAGAAACCTCTTGATTAGCGTTCTTTTTGTATGTAATTCAGCACCGCCGCATTCAGATTTTTCCGTATGTCCGGAAAAATCGCAGCGCTGTCCTTTATCCATTCCTTGACTTTCTGTCGGCTGGTATTGCCGTCGGCAGGGCAGGGATTTTGAAAGACGGGCAGCCGGTTCCGTCCGGCAAAGCCCTTGATATCCTCCTCATCTACATACAGCATGGGGCGTATTACGGTTAAGCCGGTGCGGTCTAAATGGGTGACCGGAGGGAAACAGTAATAGCGTCCCTCTAACAGCAGGGACATCAGGCTGGTCTCGATAAAATCGTCCTTGTGGTGGGCGTAGGCAACCTTATTACAGCCAAGGTCCAAAGCCTGCCGGTTCAAGGCTCCCTTTCGCAGCTTCGCGCACAGGGAGCACGGATTTTCTTCCTTTTTTTCCTGAAACACAATATCATAGATACGGGTAGACACCGGATAAAAGGGGACGCCCAGACTGCCGCACCATTGGGACAGTCGCTCCACAGCCAAAGAAGTGTCTGCAATCCCCAGGTCCACATAGATGGCGGACAGGTTAAAAGGGACCGGATAAAAACTTTGCAGCTTTTTTAGTCCCCATAGCAAAGTCAGGCTGTCTTTCCCGCCGGAGACTCCGACTGCAAGATGGTCCCCCTCTTTAATCATGTCATATTGTTGGATACACTGCCGAAGGCGGCTGGTTAATCGCTGTAAATCCATAGCCTGCTCCTGTCATTCCATCCGGTTAAATTCATCTTCGTCTAACAGTTCTTCAAACTTGTCCTCCACAGCCTCTAATTCTTCCTCGGACTCAATGTCCGTAAGAGAAACCTCGTTCCCGTCGGAGGCGTACCGGTACAGGAAATATTCCCCCTCCTCATAGCCCTCTACAGGCGTCTGGGGCATAAGGGCAATGTAGAACTGCTCCCGCAGGGAAAAGACGGCCAGAATATCACATTCCACCTCTCCCTGGGCCAAATACAATGTAATGGTATCTTCTGTTGTCTCTGTCTGCTGGCGCTTATTCATATCGCAACCTCCTTAGGAATTAATTTTTAACAGTTCAATGAACTCCTGCTCGGTAATGGCGCGGCTGAAAAAATAGCCCTGCAGCACATCACACATCTGTTTTTGCAGGATTCGGAGCTGTTCAATGGTCTCCACACCCTCTGCCACTACGGTAATGCCAAGCTGGTGGGCAAGGGAGATTATGGTTCCGGCAATATAGCTGTCGTTTTCATTGTCGCAGATTCCCGCAATAAAGGACTTGTCAATCTTTAAGGTATTGATGGGAATTTTCGTTAAATAGCTGAAAGAGGAGTAGCCGGTGCCAAAGTCGTCTAAGGCAATCTGTATGCCGAACTGTTTCATGCTGTTAATCAGTTCCAGATTGTGCTCGAAATTCTTCATCAGCACGCTTTCCGTAAGTTCAATCTCCAGATATTCAAGGGGCATGTTGGTTCTGTCGGGAAGCGCCTCGATGGCTTTAATCAGGTGGTCGCTTCGAAGCTGCGCCGTAGACACATTGACAGAGATCCGCAGGGGCTTAAATCCGGCATCCATGAGACGGCGGTTAAACTTACAGGCTTCAATCAACGCCCATTCCCCTAACTCGTCAATCAAGCCGCACTCCTCAGCAACGGGAATAAATTCTTCCGGTGACACATATCCCACAATGGGAGAGTTGAGCCGCATCAGCGCCTCGCAGCCGAGAATCTCACCGGTAGAGGCGTTGGCCTGTGGCTGATAGAGCAGGTAGATATCCTGATTATCAATGGCGTCCCGTAATATGTCAATCAGATCATTTCTCCGGTTAATCTCATCTTCCATGGAAGAACTGAAGAAGGTATAGCTGTTCTTGCCGGAATTTTTGGATGAGTACATGGCGATATCCGCATTTTTCATCAGCTCGCTTAAGGATAGACCGTTCTGCGGGAAGATGGCAACGCCGGCGCTTAAGGAAATGTGTACCGTTTCGTCCTCCAACACAAAGGCGTGGTTGGAAATGGAGACAAGAGAGGCTAAGAATTTCTCTAATTCCTCCGCATTTTCGGCATGGTTGCGGAAAATGACAAATTCGTCTCCGCCGTTTCTTGCCAGAATATCATCTTCGTCGATATAAGAGCTTAGTTTGTTGGATACGGCTTTTAACAGCAGGTCGCCGTAATCATGCCCTAAGGTATCGTTAATGGACTTAAAGCCGTCTAAGTCAATGAAAATAATGGCATGTTTTTTTAAGGAGCCGTTGTTGTCCGCTAAGGATTCCGTCGCAAATTTGAAGAATGCCATACGGTTGTATAAGCCGGTCAGACCGTCGGTAAAGGCCAGCTTTTCAATATTTTCATAGTTTGCCTGCAGTTCTTTCTGGCTTTCCTCTAAAGCGAGCTGAGCCTGAGACATTCCGTTATAGTTGGTCGAAATGATATCCATCATCTGGTTAAAGCTGTCTGACAGGGCGCCAAATTCATCTGTCCGTTCCATGTCAATGTGGACATCTAACTGCCCCTCGGCGGCATTCTGCATTTTCTCATTTAATTCCACAATGGGCTGTGTGTATTTTACCGCTAAGTTCTGGCTGATTTCAATCGATATGATAATGACGATAATCAGCAAAATGACAAGGACAACCGGCAAGGAAGAGACAATTCTTGTGTAGGACGAGGTATCCTCCCTTGTTACATAAATCCACCCGGCTTTTGGAATTGCGGAATATCCGTATATATATTTCCGGTTGGGGGAAAAGGTATCATTTAAGAGTTCGTCTTTCGGTGTAGACACCTTTAAATGCTGAATCAGCCGGGTATCATTTTCCGCAGCGGCATAGCCGAACAGGGGCCTGTAGTCTTTATCAAGAATAAAGGTGTCCCCTTTTTTTTCGGACAGATAGGTGTCAAAATATCCGGCGGTAATATTCGTCCGCACCATACCGATAACGGAATCCTTTACCAGGACGGGATAGATGACGTCTATGGTGGAATCGGTAAAATGGGAGTGGGAGATAATGGCAAGGTCGTCATATGCGTTTACCGGCTGATCCATAGCCTCATTCCAGTCTTCTCCGGTCTCGTCAGTGGAGGAGGCAACAGGGTAGCCGTCCACATCATAGATATAGTAGTTGACCGCATTGTCAAAATTATCGGAAATCTGGGAGATCGTCTGCTCAATGGTACTGTAATAACCGGAACCGGTCTGTAGTAGAGCGTCCGGAGCATTGACCTTTTCCAAAAGGCAGCTTTTCACATCATTTAAATTTGCCAGAGCCTTGGTCTCGATGATCTGGGACTGAAGCTGGGCGGCAAAACCGTTGCTGTAATCATAGACAGCCTGTCTGGTGTTGGCGGCGGTGATATCCGCGTATTTTGTAGTTGCGACCATATATGCTAAAAGCGCCATCACAATGACAGGGATTACAGCCATTAAGAGGATGGAACTTTGCAGTGATTTCTTGATTGACATATAGATATAATCCTTTCTGATTGTATTCCGTTTCAGCCTTTTCCTAATTATATAAAATAAAGGGAAAATATTCAATGTTATTTTTGTTGAAACGAGCTTAGTGACATGATATAATATGAGCACTTAATATAATAGGAGGTGGCAGATATGTCGTGGGGTTACATTATCATTGCAATTATCGCAGTTATTCTTATATATGCTTTTACCGTATATAATAGTTTTGTCAAATTAAACAATAAAGTAAAAGAAGCCTTTTCTACGATGGATGTGTATTTAAAGAAAAGATGGGATTTGATTCCCAATATAGTCGAGACGGTAAAAGGGTATGCGCAGCATGAAAAAAACACGTTAGAGGAAGTTGTAAAACTGAGAAACAGTTCTTACGATAAAATGTCTGATGATGAAAAAATCAGGGCAAACGAACAACTAGCCGGGGGCATTAGCAGAATTATGGCTTTGGCAGAAGCGTATCCCGATTTAAAAGCAAGCGACAATTATAAGGATTTAAGTAACCAGTTAGCAAAGGTGGAAGACGATATTGCCAATGCAAGAAAATATTACAATGGCGTCGTTAGAATGTACAACAACAAAGTTGAAATGTTCCCAAGCAATATTTTTGCAGGATTGTTTGGATACAAATCAAAAGCAATGTTTGAAGCAAGCGCCGGTGAAAGAGAAAATGTAAAGATTGAATTATGATTACGGAGGACGCAATGAATAGAATAATTAAGAGTATCGCCCTATCTGCTGTAATTGTATTATCCATGGTATTTGCCGCTCCGTTTTATTCCTGCGATTTGGGTACTGCAAGGGCAAGCGCCGCCAATTTTAATCAAGTGGCAAATTTGACGGAAACGGATTCAACTAGTCTGACGCCCAGTACAAATCCCGATTATAATTTTTATGACTATGTAATTGATAAATATGATGTAAATATAGTTGTTCATGAAAATAATACGTTTGATATAACGGAGACAATTACTGTATATTTTGATATTCCGAAGCATGGGATATTCAGAACCATTCCATTAAAAAACAAAGTGAGAAGATTAGACGGCACAACCTCAACGAATTATGCGCAAATAACGGATGTTACTGTTGATAATGCGTATAGCATATCAAAAGAACCGGGCACTTATAAAATACAAATCGGCTCTGCGGACAGTACGCTGACAGGGGAACAGACCTATGTTATAAAATACACCTATAATCTGGGAAAAGATCCCGTAAAGGATTATGACGAATTATATTATAACATTATAGGAAATGAGTGGGATACCGTAATTGGCAATGTAACTTTTTCCGTAACAATGCCGAAGGAATTTGATTCGGGTAAATTGGGGTTTTCATCAGGCGTTGCGGGCTCAACAGATGCCGGCAAAGTTATATATCATGTGGATGGCAATACGATAACGGGAAGCTATAATGGTATTCTGAACGCGAAGGAAGCCTTAACGGTAAGATGTGAATTGCCGGAGGGATATTTTGTGGGCGCAAAGTATCCGTTCAGCTTTATAAATTATGTTTGTTATCTGCTTCCGATAATATTTTTAGCAATTTCCATATTTTTATGGTACAAATTTGGACGCGACGATCAGGTTATCGAGACGGTTGAGTTCTATCCGCCGCAGGGATTTAACAGTCTGGAAGTTGGATTTTTATATAAAGGAAAAGCAGAGAATCAGGATGTAGTATCATTGCTTATCTATTTAGCCAATCAGGGATACATAAAAATTACTGAAACAGAGAAAAAGTCTTTATTCTCTAAATCGAAAGGCTTTCGGATAACCCAATTAAAAGAATACGACGGAAACAATGAGAATGAACGGATATTTTTAGAGGGGCTGTTTACAAAGAAACCGTCCATCAGTTCACTGGTTAACCTCAATGACAGCCAGGAGATAATCGGTAATGTGAATGAGGTAACATCAGATGATTTGTATAATCATTTTTACAAAACGGTGTCCAAAATCTTACAAAATATAAATGCTAAAGAAAATAAAAATAAAATATTTGAAAAATCAGCATCGGCCAAGGCAATATTTATTGTACTGATGATGATTGCAACATATTGCATTATTACAATACCCCCGATTTTGGCATATGGAGATAAGGACAGACTGTTAATCGCCCTGCTTTTTCCGGGGATTGGGTTTACGGTTCTGTTTAGGATGGTATTTGGCAGAAAGCAAACCATTTATGTAAACGGCAGGGCAACTTATTCTTCAATAGGCACAAAGCTGTTTGGTCTTGTCTGGGGATCGTTTTTTGGCGGTATTCCATGGGCATTTATTGTACTGCCGGCGTTACGGCAGGCTCCGATGTATCAGATTGGTTACGGAGTGGGATTGGCGTGTGTCTTAGGCATGGTGATATGTTTAACATATCTGCCAAAGAGAACGCCTTATGGGAATGAGATATTAGGGAAATTGAAAGGGTTTAAAAACTTTTTGGAGGCTGCCGAAAAAGAAAAATTAGAGGAAATGGTAATGCAGGAGCCGACATACTTCTATAACATTTTACCTTATGCATATGTTCTGGGGGTTTCTGATAAATGGATTAAAAAGTTTGAAACCATTTCTATACAAGAGCCTTCCTGGTGCGATGGCTTTGGTACATTTAATCTGGTGACATTTGGAGCATTTATGGATTCTACCATGGTTTCTGCACAAAACGTCATGTCATCGAGTCCGTCTAGTGGTTCATCGGGCGGGGGCTCGTCCGGAGGCGGTTCCGGCGGGGGCGGAGGCGGCTCTTGGTAGTCATTTTGACTTAATGGATTGCTAATTGCAGGAATAATAATGATGAGCTGTTCTTTTACTGACAAATAACACAGAAATTTTGCTTTATATAGAAAACAAATTGCATTTTGTTGATAAGTTGTGTTATAATAATGTTACATAAGTGTGCCAGTATGGAATTAGTTAGAACAACCAATAGGTAATCATTATGAATAAAAATACATAAGGGGGCTAATATGTTCGGAGTATATTTTGGTAAGTATTTGGAAGACAAGGGAATCATAACTACGGAGCAGTACGATAAGATTATGTCGGACAGCAAGAATACCAAGGTTAAGATGGGACTGCTTGCAGTGGAGGCCGATTATATGACCACAGAGCAGGCGGATGAGGTCAATCACCTGCAACAGGCGCGGGATATGCGCTTTGGCGATATTGCCATTGAGAAGGGATATCTGACGGAGGAGCAGGTGGCGGATTTATTAGAGAAACAGGGAGATGAGTACCTGTTATTCGTGCAGGCTTTGATTGAGGATAATATCCTTACCTTAGAGCAGATTCAGAGCGAACTGAACGCCTATAAGAAATCAGAACACTATTCCGCATTGGATATTGAAGCCATTAAAGGCGGGGATGTGGATGATGTTGTCGCTGTATTTACCAAGAGCGATGAGATTCCTGCTCCCGTGAAAGAGTATATTGCGTTGACTGCAAGGAACATTGTTCGTTTCATTGACCGCTATTTCCGCATGGAGAAGGCGGAGAAGATTTCCGAGTATACCTGTTCCTTTATTGCAGGGCAGGAGATGCAGGGCGACCGGAAGATGTTTACCGGATACTGCGGTGACGGCAACGGCATTAAGGCCATTGCGGAGGATTTTGCCAAGGAGCTGTTTGAGACGGTAGATTTAGATGTGTTAGATGCAGCCTGTGAGTTCTTGAACTGTAACAACGGCCTTTATGCGACCAAGTTAAGCTATGAGAATGTGGATATTGATATGCAGCCCCCTATTTTGAAAGATGATATGACGACGATTCATACAACGGGCGCTATGTATAAGGTTCCGTTTTACATAAGAGGCAGACTGGTAGACTTAATTATTTGTGAAGGCGCCGGCTGGAGTCTGGACTAAAAGAGATAGGGGAGTTAGAGATGGCTACGATATTGATTGTTGATGATTCCAGAACATCAAGAAAGATTTTAAAGGGAATTTTGGAAAACGAGGGTTATGAGATTGTAGGAGAAGCCACCAACGGTCAGGAAGGTTATGAACGGTATGTAGAGTTAAAGCCGGATGTGGTGACCATGGATATTACGATGCCTGTGTTAGACGGCATTGAGGCGCTTAAGAAGATTAAGGCGGAATACCAGGATTCCAAGGTGGTTATGGTTACGGCTGCCGGACAGAGAACCAAGATGGTCGAGGCGGTGCAAAGCGGAGCAGATGAATTTGTTGCCAAGCCTTTTGAGGCAGCGCAGTTAAAGAAGATTATCGATAAGGTAATAAACAAATAGTAATCAAAAAGGTAAGGTTTCCTTTATTTAAAGGGAACCTTTGCTTAATTTTATCGAAATAATACAGACATTAGGAGGAGATTATGAGCGCAGTCAGGAGAGTATATGTTGAGAAAAAGCCGGATTATGCGGTAAAAGCCAGGGAGTTGTTTCACGAACTTACCCAATATCTGAATTTGGATATTGAGAAGGTGCGGGTATTAATCCGCTATGATATGGAGAATCTGTCTGATGCGGTATATGAAAAGGCATTGAAGACCGTCTTTTCCGAACCGCCGGTGGACTATGTATACGAAGGGGAGTTTCCTGTGGAAGAGGGCGCTAAAGTATTTTCTGTGGAAGCCCTGCCGGGACAGTTTGACCAGAGGGCCGACTCTGCCGAACAGTGCGTAAGGCTTCTGAATGAAAAGGAAGAGGCTGTAATCCGCACGGCGGTGACCTATGTGATTGTGGGAAGGATAAGCGACAGTGAATTTGAGCAAATTAAAAGCTACTGCATTAATCCGGTGGATTCTAAAGAGACGGAAGATAACAAGATACCGGATACGTTGATCCAGCAGTTTGAGGAACCGGCAGATGTGGCTGTTTTTCAGGGATTTAAGGATATGCCGGAGGCAGAGCTTAGAACCTTGTATGATTCTTTGGGACTTGCCATGACCTTTAAGGATTTTCTGCATATACAGCGTTATTTTAAGCAGGAGGAGGACAGGGATCCTTCCGTGACGGAGATCCGGGTGCTCGATACTTACTGGTCAGACCACTGCCGCCACACGACCTTTGCCACAGAGCTTACCAATGTGGCTTTTGAGGATGGATATTACCGGAAACCCATAGAGGAGACTTACCGGCAGTATTTGGAGGACCGGAAAGAATTATATCAGGGACGGGAGGATAAATTTGTCTGCCTGATGGATATTGCCCTGATGGCAATGAAGAAGCTGCGGGCAGAGGGCAGACTTCAGGAAATGGAAGTATCAGATGAGATTAACGCCTGCTCCATTGAGGTTCCTGTGGTGATTGATGGTAAAGAAGAGATGTATCTGATTCAGTTCAAGAATGAAACCCACAATCATCCCACTGAGATTGAACCCTTCGGCGGGGCGGCTACTTGCCTTGGCGGCTGTATCCGCGATCCCCTGTCAGGCCGTTCTTATGTGTATCAGGCTATGCGCGTTACCGGCGCGGCGGATCCGACCAGACCGCTTTCAGAGACTATGGAGGGCAAGCTGCCCCAGAGAAAGCTGGTAACTACGGCTGCAAGCGGTTACAGCTCTTACGGGAATCAGATTGGCCTTGCGACCGGTTTAGTCAATGAGGTGTATCATCCCAACTATGCGGCAAAGCGCATGGAAATCGGGGCCGTGGTTGCAGCAGCGCCGAAAAAGAATGTCAAGCGACTTACCTCCGATCCGGGAAATGTCATCATTTTAATTGGCGGAAGAACCGGCAGGGACGGGATTGGCGGGGCTACGGGAAGCTCTAAGAAGCATACGACCAAATCCATTGATACCTGCGGTTCCGAGGTGCAAAAGGGAAATCCGCCTACCGAGCGGAAGATTCAGCGTTTGTTCCGCCGGACGGAGGTGGCCGAGATTATCCGGAAATGTAATGATTTTGGCGCGGGCGGCGTCAGCGTGGCCATTGGCGAACTGGCCGACGGACTGATTATTGACCTTGACAAAGTGCCTAAAAAATATGCGGGACTTGACGGTACGGAGATTGCGATTTCCGAGTCCCAGGAGAGAATGGCAGTGGTAGTAGATAAGGAAAATGCAGATAAAATGTTAGGCTATTGCGAGGAGGAGAACTTAGAGGCCGTCGTTGTGGCAGAGGTAACGGAAAGTCCCCGTCTGGTTATGTTATGGCGCGGAAAAGAGATTGTCAATCTGGCAAGAAGTTTTATTGATACGAACGGCGCGCATCAGGAAAGCGATGTGACGGTTACCATGCCGGACGAGACGCAGGATTATTTTAAGGGAACGGGCGCTGCCGATAACAAAAAAGAGACATGGCTTTCGGTTCTTCGCGATTTGAATGTGTGTTCACAAAAAGGTTTGGTGGAAATGTTTGACAGCTCCATCGGTGCGGGTACAGTGGTAATGCCTTACGGCGGCAAATATCAGCTTTCCCCTGTTCAGACGATGATTGCAAAGTTGCCGTTAGACAGGGGCAAATGCGATACCGTTACCATGATGTCCTACGGCCTTGATCCCTATCTGTTAAGCTGGTCTCCATACCATGGTGCAATCTATTCCGTTGTACATTCTGTGGCGAAGATTGTGGCTGCCGGAGGCGACTGGAGCAGAATCTATTTTACCTTTCAGGAGTATTTTAAGAGACTGGGAGAGGAGCCTGAACGATGGGGGGAGCCTGTGGCTGCCCTGCTTGGCGCTTACAAGGCCCAGATGGGATTTGGGCTGGCTTCTATCGGCGGTAAGGATTCCATGTCCGGTTCCTTTAATGATATTGATGTGCCGCCAACTCTTTGTTCTTTTGCCATTGATGTGGCCCGGACAAAGGATGTGGTTACGACGGAATTTAAGGTGAAGGGCAATACTCTTGTGAAACTCAACATTAAGCGTGACGCCTATGGCCTTCCGGATTATGAGGATATGAAGAAGTCATATTCCGCGCTTTATCGCGATATGCAGGCAGGAAAGGTATTGTCTGCCTATGCGGTGGGCTTTGGCGGTATCGTTGAGGCTGTTTCCAAAATGGGATTCGGCAATGGAATTGGCGCTGTTTTAGAGGACAGTCTGCCAGTGGAGGAGATGACGAAGAAGGATTACGGCGCAATTATCTGTGAGGTAAAAGCGGGCGAAACCCTGTCGGCTCCTGTCGTTACCATAGGACATACGGCAGAGGACGGACATTTTCACTGGGGAGATATGGATATTTCCATGGAAGAGGCTGTGGACGCATGGACGGATACATTGGAAAAGGTATTCCCCACAAGCTCCGGCGTAAAGCAGGAGACGGTGAGAACCGGGATTTATGATACAAAGAACATCTATGTCTGTAAGCATAAAGTAGCGAAACCGAGAGTATTTATTCCCGTATTTCCGGGAACCAACTGCGAGTATGATTCCGCAAAAGCCTTTGAGCGGGCTGGTGCGGTAGTGGAGACGATAGTTTTTAAGAATATGACGGCGCAGAACATATTGGATTCCGTGGAGGCTTATGCCGGAGCGATTGGCAGAGCCCAGATTGTGATGTTCCCAGGCGGATTTTCCGCAGGAGACGAGCCGGAGGGGTCCGCTAAATTCTTTGCCGCCGCATTTCGCAACGCCAGATTAAAGGAAGAGATTCAAAAGCTGTTAGAGCAGCGGGACGGTCTGATGCTGGGAATCTGTAATGGTTTTCAGGCGTTGATTAAGTTAGGGCTTCTGCCCTACGGGAAGATTACTTCCCAGAAGGAGGATTCCCCGACGCTTACCATGAACAGCATTGGGCGGCACCAGTCCAAAATGGTCTATACAAAGGTGGTTACGAATAAGAGCCCATGGCTTACCAGAGCGGAGCTTGGCGGCGTCTATACGGTGCCGATTTCCCATGGAGAGGGCCGGTTCGTGGCGGATAAGGAATGGATTGATAAACTGTTTGCGGCAGGACAGGTGGCAACCCAGTATGTAGACGCCGGAGGACAGGCCACTATGGACGAGGCGTACAATGTCAATGGTTCCTATGCTGCCATTGAGGGCATTACAAGCCCGGATGGACGGATATTAGGAAAAATGGCCCATTCCGAGCGGCGGGATGAAGACGTGGCAATTAACATATACGGGGATCAGAACCAGTTGATTTTTGAATCCGGAGTGGACTATTTTAAGTAACCGGAAGGCGGGAACCGTGAAACCGGCTATCCGGCGTGGATTTGCTATGTGCGTTGGGAGTTTACTATGGCAACGTAAATTTGCTATGTGCAGCGGGAATCGCCGGAGAGAAACGGTAATGTTCAGTATATTATATATAGGAGAAGGAGTATGCAGTATATTGTTACAAAAAAAGAAATGCAGGCCATTGATTCCTACGCAATCAAAAGAGTAGGGATTCCGGCAGAGGTGTTGATGGAGAGGGCGGCCATGGAAGTGGCGGCGCAGATTCAAAAGTGGAATACTTCAGGCGGCCGGATTCTGATTGCCGTAGAGAGCGGCAATAACGGGGGCGACGGTCTGGCAGTAGGCCGGATTCTGATTGGCCGGGGCTATAATGTGGATATTTATTTTGTGGGCGGTATGACAAAGACATC
This sequence comes from uncultured Lachnospiraceae bacterium, assembly GCA_947629565.1. GTDB lineage: Bacteria > Bacillota > Clostridia > Lachnospirales > Lachnospiraceae > CAG-590. The sequence continues at coordinate 2,994 of CANREG010000058.1, read as the reverse complement.
TCCGCAGTTCCAGATTCAGAAAAATATCCTTCACAATATGGGAATCCGCCTGCGGAAAGCAATTCCCAATAAGGATTACAGCGTAGTGGTTGATGGTATTTTCGGGGTGGGACTTTCCAGAAAGATTGAGGGCGCTCAGGCGAAAGCCATTGAGGCATTAAATCAGTTAGACGCTCTTAAGGTGGCCATTGATGTGCCTTCCGGCATAGACGCCACTTCGGGGGATATATTAGGCGTGGCTTTTCGGGCGGACTATACGGTGACTTTTGGTCTTAAAAAGATTGGTATGTTTTTTTCCGACGGCATTGATTATTGCGGTACCGTAGTGTGCGTGGATATCGGTTTTCCTGCGGTGGCCGTCAATCAGGTAAGGCCCCAGATTTACGCCTATGATGAAAGCGATATGGATAAACTTCCGAGACGAATGGATAATTCCAATAAAGGCACCTATGGAAAGGTGGCGATAATCGCCGGGAGTAAAAATATGTCCGGAGCTGCTTATTTGTGCGGCAAGGCGGCCTACACTGCCGGCGCAGGCATTGTGAAAATCTATACTCATGAGAGCAACCGGACCATTATCCAGTCCCAGCTTCCTGAGGCGGTTATGATGACCTATGAGGATTACGAGGGCGCGCTTTCCTGCATTGAAGACGCTATGCGGTGGGCGACAGCCATTGCGGTGGGACCGGGACTTGGCGTGGATTCCACATCAGAGCGGATGCTTTACGAGCTTTTGATGAATTCCGAGGTGCCGCTGGTGGTAGACGCAGACGCCCTTAACATTTTATCGGAAAATATGGAGCTGTTAGAGACTTCTTCGGTGCCTATGATTATGACGCCGCACATGAAGGAAATGAGCCGCCTGTTGGGGTGTACCGTACCGGAAATCATGAGCAAGCGTTTTGAGGTGGCGAAACGCTTTGCAAAACAGATGGGCGTTACGCTTGTGTTAAAGGACGCCAAATCCATTGTCACCAACGGGGATATGCAGACCTATATCAATCTGGCGGGCAATAACGGAATGTCTACCGGAGGTTCCGGTGATGTGCTTTCCGGCATTATTGCAGGAATGTTGGCCGGAGGGCTGGATTTATTAGAGGCGGCAAAGATGGGAACCTTTGTACACTGTCAGGCAGGAGATAAGGCGGCAGAGAAGAAGGGCAAGTATGCTATGCTGGCTTCGGATATTATTGATTCCTTAGGAGAGGTAATGCGTTAGAGAGGAACTTGAACATGGACAGATATTACAGGGTACAGGCGGACATTGATTTGAGCGCTGTCCGAAAGAACATAGAGACACTGCGCGGCTTTCTTCCGGCGGGGAAGAAAGTGCTGGCAGTGATTAAGGCCAATGCCTATGGCCATGGGGCTATTGAGGTGGCGGAGGCGGTAGCGGATTTGACGGATTATTACGGGGTGGCCTGTTTAGATGAGGCGGTAGAGCTTAGGAATGCAGGGGTAAAAAAGCCCATTTTGATTCTTGGCGTAACAGATGAAAGCCAGTTCCCGGAATTGGTTGCTCATCATGTAACCCAGACTGTCTTTACCATGGAACAGGCAAAAGCCCTGTCGGAGGCGGCCCTCTCCCTTGGGCTCACAGCGAAGCTCCATATTAAGCTGGATACGGGAATGAACCGCATCGGATTTGCCTGTACCGAAGAAAATGCGGATATTATAGCAGAGATTACAAAGCTGCCAGGCATAGAGGCGGAGGGGATTTACACCCACTATTATAAAGCAGATGAAAAGGATAAGACTTCGGCCTTGGGACAGCTGCAATTATACACGCATGTGTTGGATTGGCTGGAGCAAAGGGGAGTAACCTTTCCAATCCGGCATATTTCCAACAGTGCGGGAATTATGGAAATGCCGAATGATACATATGATATGGTCCGGGCAGGAATTGCCATTTACGGCTTGTATCCCTCAGAGGAGATGAATCGGGAGGCATGCGTCCTGCACCCGGCCATGGCGTTTAAGACGCATATAACCAATGTGAAATGGGTGCCTTCCGGCGAAAGTATCGGTTATGGGGGTACTTATGTGCTGACGGAGGACAAACGAATTGCCACTATCGGCGTGGGGTATGCAGACGGTTATCCCAGAGCGCTGTCGAATCAGGGCCGGGTGTTGGTGAACGGCAGCTATGCGCCGATTGTAGGCCGGATATGTATGGACCAGACCATGATTGATGTCAGTCATCTGCCGGAAGTTCAGGTGGGGGACGAGGTGGTGCTGTTTGGCTCCCAGGGCGGGAATATTCTGCCTGTGGAGGAACCGGCCGCCATGTCTGCAAGTTTTAATTATGAATTTGTCTGCGACATTAACCGAAGAGTGCCGAGGCTTTTCTATCGCGACGGAAAGCAGGTAGGGGAGAAGAATTATCTCGTATAAGGAATACGCTTTATTCTGGGAGAAAAAAGATAAAAGTACCGCACAAACTGAATAGCTCCGGAATACTATGGTAATACTTAAAATACCTGACGGAGGCCTGCGGCATAAGCGGCAGACTACATAGCAGGCTGTAGGCGACAATCGTCAGGAATTTGTATTTGGAGAGTGATACCAGTGTTTGTGACGAGAGGCGATATTTATTATGCGGATTTACGGCCGGTTGTGGGCTCTGAACAGGGAGGAATCCGGCCGGTACTGATTATACAGAATGAAGCAGGGAACCGTTACAGTTCTACCGTAATCTGCGCGGCCATTACCAGTCGGCAGAATAAGGCCAAAATTCCCACGCATGTGGAGTTGGCGGCTAACCGCTGCCATATTGCAAAGGATTCGGTCATTCTGTTAGAACAGGTGCGGACCATTGATAAACAGAGGCTACGGGAAAAGGTATGCCATTTAGACGACGACATTATGGGAACCGTCAACCAGGCATTAAAAATCAGCCTTTCCCTCTAACCCCTGTTCAACAACAATGATACTCCTGATTCCGGCGGATATCTTCACAGTATCCGCCTTAAATATTGCAGATATACCGCCGCA
>CANREG010000057.1 GCA_947629565.1 uncultured Lachnospiraceae bacterium | reverse complement strand
TGGATTCGAACCACCGAAGCAATATGCAGCAGATTTACAGTCTGTCCCCTTTGGCCACTCGGGAATCCATCCATATTCATAAATGATTGCATCCGTTGCCTTTTAAACAACGAAGGCAATTATAACATAACATCCTGATGATGTCAAGCCGATAGGGGGACTCGAACCCTCAACCTGCTGATTACAAATCAGCTGCTCTGCCAATTGAGCCATATCGGCATATATCTCTTGCCAAGTGCTCAATGCCTCCACACCGGCATAGTGACCCCAACGGGAATCGAACCCGTGTTACCGCCGTGAAAGGGCGATGTCTTAACCGCTTGACCATGGGGCCGGATTATATATTGGTCGCTTCCAATATCAACAACGGTACTTATGTTATCATATCTCAGAACATAATGCAAGCACTTTTTTCGGTTTGATTCACTGTTTAATTATTTACTTATTGCTTGTGTGTTTTGCACAATCCCCCTTCCTTATCTATTTACCTCGTGGCGCTTAAATATTGCCCCTGACAGCAAAGTAAAGATAACCGTTGTGAATCATAATGTCTTACCCAACATATCGTAAATATAAGCCCGTAAGCCATCTTCGCTACCTATGCCGTATTTCTGGTTTATTAAAATATAATAATTCATAATACTCTCTTTCGGCAGAAGCGCACTGGAAGGAATGCCTTCGCCATATCCTCTTCTCGCTTCCATCCAGGGAAGCTCATTGTGCGTGATCCTCTCCAATACTTTTCCGCCATACATTCCGAAAGTATTTACCACAAGGTCTATCACCCGTTTCTCGTTCTCCGTCAGGGCATCCTCCATACCTTCCAGAAGCGCAAACCGCGCATCATCAATCGGATTATATTTAAAGTCCCTAAAAAGGTCATACACCTCCGGATAAACCGGGCCATGAACCCATGCCCTGCAATCTTCTTCAAAGAGCGGCTCTCCATACAATGCGGAGTAAACGCCCTGAATAAAATAAAGTAACTTCTGCAACATGAGTGGTGTTACCTCTTCTAGCTTTTTAAAGATATACGCGATCACCCTAAGCATTTTATCTGAAACAGAAAACAGACATTCTATACTTTCTGCCGCACTAAAAGCCTTCCTGTATGCCGCTTCCGTCAGCTTTTTCCGGTTCTCCATGAGTTTCTGCTTCATGTATGCCGGGGATGAAAGCACCGCTTTGACGATATCCGAATACTCTTTAGAAGGCACCTGTCCTTCCAGATATCTCGATACGGTCACCTCTCCAAATCCAAGCGCCAGAGACAGCGGCGCTTTTCCGATTTTATAAATTTTCATCAGCCTTTCGATATCATCAATCGATACAAGCCCTTCTGCCTCCCTGTACTGCTCGTCGATTTCCTGAACATTCTTATCCATAAGACCCGGAATGCTCATTTCTTCGCCACAATCAGCGCAGACAGCCACAGTGATTCCAAAAGTGTATTCTTTATCCCTTATATTTTTTACAATGTCCTTTTTCTGCAAAAGATACTCTGTCTCTTTTCTGCATTCTATACAGAAATCTCTTCTTCCCTTTTCTTTCATAACAGTTACCTCCGATTTGTCCTCTGATTATTTGAAATAATATGTAAGCGGATACTTCTGTTCATGAAATGAAATAACAATTACAAAACTGTTCTCCAACTTGTTGAACTTGATATATAAAGAAACTATCTTTTCTTCTGTTCCATTTCTCTCCAAAAGAGCTACATCCTTTCCAAATACATACAGTCTTTCATGCTCAAAACCCTTATGCTCATTCTGCAAAATCTCTGAAAAGTCCATTACGGTAAGGCTCAATATGATTTCTTTTGTTTTGGCCTCATCAATAACATAATCCAAAAACAGGTTGATGTTATCCTGCCGCTTGGCATTCCGGTCTAGCCGATAATTGTCTTTCTCAACAGCTTCCTTCACCTCGGAAAGATACTGTTCTATATCTTTTTTATCTATATTCAACACTTTATCCTCCGCAAGGTTTATGATATGATTTTTAATTATTTCTATCATTAGTATAACTATATGATTGCTTTTTGTCAATATCCTATCATCAAAAGAACTATCATCAAAAGAACTATTGAATTTATAATCCCCCATATTCTGTTTTACAATAACCTGCCGTCCTCCATTTCAAAAACTTCATCACAAACCTGCATATCTTCTGCATAATGACTGCTCATCAATATTGTTTTTCCTTCTGCTGCCAATTCACATAAAAGCTGCTTTATATCGGCAATGCCCCTTTTATCCAGTCCATTCATTGGCTCATCCAATAAAATCAGTTCGGGTTTTTCCATTATTGCCTGTGCAATACCCAAACGCTGCCGCATACCGAGAGAATACTTCCCAACCTTCTTCCTGCTATCCGGTTCAAGTCCCACCATACGAATTGCGGAAACTATCTCCTCCTTGCCAATTACCTTACGGATACTGGCAAGGTATTGCAAATTCTGATATGCCGTATATTGCGGCAAAAAACCAGGTGTTTCTATAACCAGTCCCATGCTCTGCGGAAAATCCACATCCACCCCTATTTTTTTACCCATTACAAAAATTTCTCCGGAAGACGGTTTCAGATAACCCGCTATTAGTTTAAACAGGACGGTTTTGCCGGAACCGTTTTTTCCCACAATCCCATAAATGCGGCCCTTCTGAAATTCCATACTGATATTTTTTATCACTTCTTCCGAAGAAAATTTTTTACTTACATTTTCTAATCTAATCACACTTTCCATTCATCCAGTTCCTTTCTTCTAAATAGCCTTTTCTCCATAAAAATGGTATTCCTGCATAACACAAGAATATCATTAACATTTCTAACATCAAAACGACCGGTGCGGAAAATCCGTTTTTGCTATACCATTGGCTGCGTACATACATTCCCGGCGCCAGCCAGGCGCATTGACAATTTACAGACAAGACATAACCAAATCCCTCTGCCACAATCAACAATCCGGCAACTGCTCTGGTTTGCACCATAATATCCGTCGCCACCATCAGCGATACCAGACACAGTAAATGCGCATAATACACCATCACGACCTGAAACTCCCCTGTTCCAAAGCCGGTCTGCTCTCCCAATATTACCCATATTAATGTAATACCAAAAAATACTGCGCTAATCTTCCCCTGAATATGGAAAAAATGCCGCCTCCACCATCGTTTAATCTCCTCATGCCGGTAAAGCGAAAAATAAATGGTTTTCTTATAGAAATTTAATTCTATTCCCGTCAGCAAAATAAAGTATCCGAGTAAAAAAAGCCATTTTCCCATTGCCAATAAATCAATATATCCATTTCCCTGCCATTCAATCCCGCCCAGCAGGAAACACAGGTCACAGGCTTTGCGTTCACCGGGCCAGATTCGCATCAGATATGTCATAAGTCCCACAGATACCGCCACAGGCCGCCAATCTGCATATACTTTTTGCCTTCCTCTCCTATCCATTTAATCCCCCGATTCCTGATTAGAAAAACGCATAAAATCAATGCAGCATATGATTTTATGCGACAATATCATTAATATACAAGTAAAAATGAGAAACAGCAGACAGGAATTTCCCAAACCGGTTAATGCGCCTTTACCCACCTGCAATGCAGGAATAGAACGGGCAAGCAGCGAATAAGTAATCTTGAATCCGAATCCTTCTTTCATGATTTCATAACCTAAAAAATGAACGACTATTCCAAACACAGCTCCCGTCCTATGCCGGAGCGCCAGACTAAACAGGTAAGTTAATACACCAATCCATACGGCATATAACACTGATAATAAAAATGTCTGGAAGAAAGCCATATACAGGGACTCTGCTTTGATAAATGATTGATATGGAAAGCTGGCAGCATACTCATTTGCCATAATACCTGACGCCAGTTTCACAATGGAATAACTCCATACATTAGCCAGATAACCATTTTTTAAGCTTATGCAAATTGTTGCCGCTATTAATATAATATAATACAGCACAGACTGCATACAGATATAAAGAAGTACCGCATTATTCCACCGTTTACGGTTTGTACGGTACACTGCATAATAGGATATATCATCAATAAACGGTACTCCTGATATCACAAGCAGCCAGCCCAATATCATAAACAGAATCGTATTCGGATTATTGGCCGCCACGAGGAAAGGCTCCAATACATTAATCGGTTCTCCTAAACTTGCCGCATACCTCACATATCCTATTGAATGATTGACAATTAATACCATTCCCACCAGATAACCCAGCCACACCCTTTTTGTCTTTATCTGGATTCGAAATTCGTATAAACAAAGTGTTATTACACTACTCATTTTTTGCTCTCTTTCCTAATCCAATCCAGCTTATTACAACTGCGAGGATAATATACACAAGCTCCATAAAAGCAGATAAAGGGTAGGAATCAATATCATCTCCCCGGACAAGATAAATCGGATTAAACATCTGATACCGATAAAGTACCACCCACATGGTTTCATACAAGACAAAAGGGGCAATTACAGTAACATATCGGTTGTGGCTCCAAACGGCAAAGGCAAACGCCACAAAAGCAAAGAGAACGCCAAATAAGACGCCCAATAATACCTTAAACCCAAGCACAAACCAGTCACCATATTTCCCCAGATAATATACCGCCTGGGTTCCCTCCAAAAAACCGTCCTGCGGTACGCCATGAACGCCTGTCACATATCCGATTATGCAGACGCAGGCAAAAGGAATTCCCACAATCATGCCGCCGGAAATGCCGACAGAAATCAGCCGGACAACACCATAGGTCTTCCAGTTCGTTCTCGATAGAATCATTTGAAGATAACCGCTGTTATATTCATCGCAAAATCTGACCGCATATCCCAATGCCGGAAAAACTGCTGCAAAGGGACCGAATCCGGATAAGGCCATCGCATTTACAATATAGACATAGGTACTGATTCCGGCAGACCGGTCCATGTCTGTGTATGTAACCATTCCATGTACCAGTATTGCCAGCAGGGCGATAAGAGAAATCCATAACATCTTATCCTGAAGAGTCCTTTTTATATCCTGTTTTAAAAAGCATACGTTCATTATTTTTTACCCTGTTTTCATTCATTGGCACCAGATTATTTCTCCGGTTACTGCGTCAATTACAATATCATGCGACGCGTCCGCGCTATCTATCTCATTAAGCGGAATATATATTCTCCATACCGGCTGTAACACAAAGCTTTTCCAGTCATCCGTAGTAAGCATATACGCCAGTTCGACATGATTAAATACTGTATGGGAAGAACAGGTAATTTCACCGGAATTAACAGATTCCTCTAGCACCTTTAAAAGCTGTTCCGGCTCCATTACCTCCGATTCTTTACTGTCCGATTCTTCCCACAACATATTATCCATATATATCGTTCCAACGCCTGAGGTTCCTACATCTGCGGTTCCATATACAACGGGAACCTGTTGGGAACCTGTTCCATAATCCAACTGCTCTGCTATGGGCAGCCCGCCAATCATAGCTGTAAATTCCATGGAATAATATACTTCTCCGCCATCTGCGCATCCCTCATAATACTCCAACTGCATGTCCTGTATTCCCAGGGCAGACAGCATAGTCTCCATTTCCTCCCAAGCCATATCAATGGTGTATTGGTCATTTACATTATTTTTTACCACAGTGCCATCACCTTTAGACATTACACTATATTTCGTCTCCACATCTGAATTCACGTAAAAAAGATTCGCATCAGAAGAACGGGAAAATATAATTGTTCCATCTTGATTTTCAAGATGAACCGCATGGTCTACCGTAGTTTTCTTTTGCATTATAATTCCTTCGCTGTTACTGGCTTTTTCTTCATCATAAGCCTCGATGTCATCTATTTCATGGGTATCCGCGCCCCCAAAAAAGGTATCTTTGATAACGGCAGGATCAAAGGTCTGATTAAGCGGTTTCGCCTCTATCGTCTTTACCTGGCTATAATCTACATCAGCAAAGACCGTATCAATATTCATTACATTCGTTCCCGTCCCAAGGCTTACCTTGCAGGTTCCGTCCTCTGAAATCTGTACATGGGCTTCATCTTCACTATCCTTGCCCGATGTATCTGCCGCACTTTTCTGATTCTCTTTTTCCGCATAACGGATTCCGTCTGTTTCACTGGTTTCCGGCACACTGGCGCAACCGGACATATTATTTATGAATAAAATCATCAGTACTATAAAATAACTTTTTTTAATACGCATAGTCATCTCACCCCATTATTTTTGTATGCTATTGTTTTATTTCATCTTTGCGTACTTTTAATATGTAATTTCCAGTAATTATTATATATATTCTTTATGCATCAATTACGTATCCATTATGTATCAATTCTGTATCATTCTTCTATATCTGTAACATGGGGTTGTATTGATAAAAAAGTCCTTCCGGATTAACTATTCCAAAAGGACTTTTCATAATTATATTTACTTGATTAAATTATATCATCTTTGTATCCATAGCGTAAGCCTCCGGTTTTGATGATCATGTACGCTTTAGTGATAAAAATCAGAAAATTTTCTATATTTATTTATGAAAATCCCTCTCCTCAAAATTCGTTATAACGCTGCCATCTGTCATATCTACATTGACATATACATATTCATCCCACTCAAAAATATCTGACCTCTCCGCAGCATCATCAACCTTTCCAAATTCAATTAAAAAAGAATAGACCGGCTTCGCATGCAATACTGCTCCTTCTCTATCTTTATTATCATTTTCGTTCTCTGACTTTTCTGCATAAATCATATATTCAATCCGTATTTCACACACTTTTACTCTGCCAAACCCGGAAAGTTTCTCTTCTACAAGGTTAACTGCACTTTGAAAATCAATAACCTCATCCACAGGTTCTTCTTCAACAACATAAACAGGCGTGTAATTATATAAAAAATACGGTTTGTCAGGCTCAGCAAAGTCCAAAACAACCCTGGAACCCTCATAGGGTATCATAGCAGAATCGTCCCCATAGTCATCCTCTGCAAGATAATTCAAACCTACCCCCTTGTACATCCGCTGAACCAACAGGACAACATTGTGTGTCCGGTCCGGTTTCTTTTTCACACATACAGTCCGAATTTCATAATCAAAATCATCCTGTAAGATTTCACAGCCATCTACCCATTCCTGTGTTTTTTCAAGCATCTCTGAGAGCGGAATCTGTCCGCTCTTCAAATTGCATGTCATCTGAGGACATTCTTCACGATTAAGATGTATCCGCTCAACCGTGCGCAGCCGTTCATCTTCATCATATACCTGTTTATTAATATATGTAATCTCGCCATTTTCATCTACCGCCAGATAGGCGTCCTTACCTTTATATTCATACCAGTTACTGGTATTATAATCATGACCGTCTACATAGTTCCACTCCGGATTCTCAACCCCAAACAGCTCTGCAATTTTTTCTTTGTTTTCGTCATAATCTTCCAGCCTTTTTAATACAGGGGTTCCTATACTCTCTACTCCGGAAAAATCCACCTTTTTCGGGAGCTTTAGATTACCCGGTACATGGTCAAGTTCTTCTATGCCTGCATTTCTCAACTCTTCGATAGTGCAATAGCTTACTTCTGTCTTCTCAATTTGTCCCCCTTCGCCGTAGTTTTCCATTCGGTTCTTTACCTCATCCGGCACCTGCTGGCACCCCGCCGGCAGAACAAGAAAAAGCACACAAAAAATAACAAAAAGGACTAAATTAATCTTTCGCATAAATGAATCACCACCTTAAAACCTTCCCTTGAACATCTGTATCTTAATTAAAAATGCCAAATATTTCCCCTTTTTAATTATGAAAGTTCCTTTTATCAAGATTTGTTATAATGGTGCCATCTGTCATGTCTACATTGACATATACATATTCGTCACTCTCAAAAACACCTAACGTCTCCTCAGCCTCATTAACCTCTCCAAATTCAATTAAAAAAGAATAGACCGGCTTGGTATGCAATACTGCTCCTTCTTTTGACGTATTATTATCTTCATTTTCTGATTTTGGGGGAACAATCATATATTCAACCCGTATTTCACAAACCTCTATTTTGGAAAATCCGGAAAGCTCCTCCTCTACAAGATTGACAGCACTTTGAAAATCAATAACCTCATCCACAGGCTCTTCTTCAACAACATGAACAGGCGCGTGATTAAATAAAAAATAAGGTTTGTCAGCTTCAGCAAAGTTCAAAACAACCCAGGAACCCTCATAGAATTTCGTATCCGAATCGTCCAATTCGTCGTATCTTGCAAAATAATTCAAACCTACCCCCTTGTACATCCGCTGAACCGACAGGGCAACATTGTGTGTCCGATCCGCTCTCTTTTTTACACATACAACCTGAAATTTATAATCAAACTCATCTTGTAAGATTTCACAGCCATCTACCCATTCCTGTGTTTTTTCAAGCATCTCGGGGAGCGGAATCTGGCCGCTGCTTAAGTTACAGGTCATATCAGGACACTCTTCACGATTAAGATGTATCCGCTCAACCGTATGCAACTGCTCATCTTCATCATATACTTGTTCATTAATATATGAAATCTCGCCATTTTCATCTACCGCCAGATAGGCATCTTCGCCTTTATATTCATACCAGTTACTACCTATCCCATTTTCTGCGACTCCGTCTATATAGCTCCACTCCGGATTCTCAACCCCAAACAGCTCTGCAATTTTTTCTTTGTTTTCGTCATAATCTTCCGGTCTTTTCAAGACAAGATTTTCTATACTCTCGATTCCGGAAAAATCCACCTTTTTCGGGAGCTTTAAATTACCCGGTACATGGTCAAGTTCTTCTATACTGGCATTTCTCAATTCTTCAACAGTGCAATAGCTTACTTCTGTCTTCTCAATTTGTCCCCCTTCTCCGTAGTTTTCCATTCGGTCCTTTACCTCATCAGGCACCTGCTGGCAGCCCGTCGGCAGGACAAAAAAAAGCACACAAAAAATAACAAAAAGGACTAAATTAATCTTTCGCATAAATGAATCACCACCTTAAAACCTTCCCTTGAACATCTGTATCTTAATTAAAAATGCCAAATATTTCCCCTTTTTATTTATGAAAGTTCCGTCTCTCAAAATTCGTTATAATAGTGCCGTCTGTCATGTCTACATTGACATATACATATTCGTCACACTCTAAAAGACCTACCGTCTCCGCAGCATCATCAACCTTTCCAAATTCAATTAAAAAAGAATAGACCGGCTTTGCATGTAATACTGCTCCTTCTCTATCTCTATTATCATTTTCGTTCTCTGACTTTTCTGCATAAATCATATATTCAATCCGTATTTCACACACTTTTACTTTACTAAACCCGGAAAGCTTCTCTTCTACAAGATTAACTGCACTTTGGAAATCAATAACCTCATCCACAGGCTCTTCTTCAACAATGTAAACAGGCGCATAATTAAATAAAAAATACGGTTTGTCAGGCTCAACAAAGTTTAACTCAACCTCCGAGCCCACATAGGGTATCATAGTATGATCGCCCCCATCTTCGTTTCCTGCAAGATAATTCAAACCTACCCCTTTGTACATCCGCTGAACCGACAGGGCAACACAGTGTGTCCGGTCAGGTTTCTTTTTCACACATACAGTCCGAATTTCATAATCAAACTCATCCTGTAAGATTTCACAGCCATTTACCCATTCCTGTATTTTTTCAAGCATCTCTGAGAGCGGAATCTGTCCGCTCTTCAAATTGCAAACCATATCCGGACATTCCTCCCGGTTAAAATGCACCCGCTCAACCGTATGCAAGCGCTCATCTTCATCATATACCCGTTCATCAAAATACGAAATCTCGCCATTTTCATCTACCGCCAGATAGGCATCTTCACCCTGATATAGATACCAGTTACTGGTAGGATTATCTCCAGCGTACCCTTCTACAAAGTCCCACTCCGGATTCTCAACCCCAAACAGTTCTGCAATTTTGTCTTTGTTTTCGTCATAATCTTCCAGTCTTTTTAAGACAGGGGTTCCTATACTCTCGATTCCGGAAAAATCCACCTTTTTCGGGAGCTTTAGATTACCCGGTACATGGTCAAGTTCTTCTATACTTGCATTTCTCAACTCTTCAACAGTGCAGTAGTTTACTTCTGTTTTTTTAATTTGTCCCCCTTGACCGTAATTTTCCATTCGATTCCTTACCTCATCAGGCACCTGCTGGCACCCCGTCGGCAGAACAAGAAAAAGCACACAAAAAATAACAAAAAGGATTAAATTAATCTTTCGCATAAATGAATCACCACCTTAAGGCATTCCCTTGAACACCTGTATCTTAATTAAAAACACCCAATGTTTCCCCTTTTTTAATTATGAAAATTCCTCTCCTCAAAATTCGTTGTAATGGTGCCGTCTGTCATATCTACATTGACATATACATATTCATCCTTCTCCATAATACCCAAAGTCTCCCTGGCATCATCAACCTCTCCAAATTCAATTAAAAAAGAATAGACTGGCTTTGTATGGAATACTGCTCCTTCTCTCTCAACATTATCATTTTCATTTTCTGACTTTTCTGCATAAATCATATATTCAATCCGTATTTCACACACTTTTAATCCGGCAAACCCGGAAAGTTTCTCATCTACAAGATTAACAGCACTCTTAAAATCAAGAACCTCGTCTATAGGATTTTCCTCAACTATATAGGCATTCGTATAATTACAGAAATAAAAAGGCTTGTCAATTTCAGCAAAGTTCAAAACAACCCGGGCACCCTCATAGGGTATTATAGACAGATCGCCGTCTCCATCTGCAAGATAATTTAAACCTACCCCTTTATACATTGGCTGAAACAGCACGGCAACACGATGGGTTTTATCCGGTTTCTTTTTCACACATACAGTCCGCAGTTCATAATCAAACTTGTTCTGTAAGATTTCACAGCCATCTACCCATTCCTGTGTTTTTTCAAGCATCTCTGAGAGTGGAATTTGTCCGGTCTTCAAATTGCAAACCATATCCGGACACTCCTCCCTGTTAAGATGTACCCGCTCAACCGTATGCAACCGTTCACCTTCATCATATTCCTCTTCATCAATATACGAAAGCTCACCATTTTTATCTACTGCCAGATAGGCGTCTTTCCCTTTGTATTCATACCAATCACTGGTATGATAATCTTCCATATATCCTTCTATCAGATTCCACTCCGGATTCTCAACCCCAAACACCTCCGCAATTTTATCTTTGTTTTCATCATAATTTTCTTCTCTTTTTAAAACAAGATTTTCTATACTCTCGATTCCGGAAAAATCCACCTTTTTCGGGAGCTTTAAATTACCCGGTACATGGTCAAGTTCTTCTATACTGGCATTTCTCAATTCTTCAACAGTGCAATAGCTTACTTCTGTCTTCTCAATTTGTCCCCCTTCTCCGTAGTTTTCCATTCTGTCCTTTACCTCATCAGGCACCTGCTGGCACCCCGTCGGCAGGTAAAGAATACAAAACGCAATAAATATTACTTTAGCTCTCATCTTATCCCCCTTAAATAACAATGTTTCCTTTACTCTCTGCTATCATTTTAATCAGGCTACAAGTTTTCCCCCATCCAGATAATAAATCTTATCACACAGCAATTCCATATCTGTCGGATTATGGGAAGACAGTAATATGGTTGTCCCCTTTTCTTTTTCCTCCAGAATAATCTTACGCATTTTCTCTGTCATACTTTTGTCTAATCCATTAAATGGTTCATCTAAAATCAGCAATTCCGGCTGTTCCATTAATGCCTGTGCCAACCCCAGGCGCTGACGCATTCCCAGGGAATACTTGCGGACTGGCCGCTTTAGTTTTGGCTCTAATTCCACCATTTCCATATATTGAAAGATATCTTCGTTACTGATATTACCCCGCAAATCCCCCAATACCTTAAGGTTTTTATAGCCGCTGTAATAAGGAATAAATCCCGGTGTTTCAATGATTATGCCTGTATTCTTGGGGAAATCAATATCCTTTCCGATCTCCTTATCCGCCACCGTAATTTTCCCTGTAAAGGCATTATTAAAGCCGCAGATACATTTCATCAGCATTGTTTTTCCGGAACCATTGCCTCCCGCCAGACCAACTATGGTTCCTTTGTCCACCTGAATTGAAATATTATCTAAGATTGTATACTCTTTTGTCACCAGAGAAACCTGTTCCACCTGTATCATCCTTCATTCCCCTCCCTTAAAATATCCAAGTTCACTTTTGCAGCCTGCCTCACATTCAAAAACAAAAATACCGCCGCAAAGACAACAAAAAGCATCAGCGAAACCCATGGAGAAAATACATACTCTCTGTAATAGTCCTGATAGTGTAACCACAAAATGGAATGACAAACCGGAAACAGCCACATCCATCTTATCTTGGCGGCGCATAATGCGATTCCCATCGCAACGCTGCTTAAAATCAACCAAAACCCAATAAGTTTTTTCCCACACAGGGTTGCCCAGAGCAGTACCTGCCCACACACAAACAAAAACAGAAAAACCAAAGCATAGCTCAGGCAAAATGCCCCTGCCGGTGCCATTTGAAAATGCAGGTTCGGGGGAACCAGCTCCTCCATGGAAACCGCACCCCTGCCCATCAGCTCCGCCTTATAATCCGTCACCACAAGACTCCATCCATTTGCAAAAAAGGAATGTCCTGCAACCTGAATCATAGTGGAAACAACAAGAAACAACAGATAACAAATAAGACTGGTCAGTTGAAACAATAATTCTCCTAAAAACCAATTCCTTCGCCCAATCCGCGGAATCAGATAATAGGTATTGCCATCTACACTGGGAAAATCCGCAATTAACACCAGATATACCAGCGGAATTAATAATAAGATTACATTGGAATTCACCTGCGCGATACAGGGTTCTAAAATATTGATAGGCTGGCTTATCTCATCAGCAGCCGCAAGAATTGGCAGAATCACAATTTCCCGTATCATTACTGCCAGCACAGCCAAAAGAATCAGCTTCCCGTTGGTCAGCCATTTGATGTATTCACTCCTCACGATACTGACAATCTGTTTCCATGATTCTTTATTCCTCATAGCGCCAACCTCCTGTATTTGATATACCAGATATAATAGCCCAACAGATAGAATATAATTGTCAGTATAATTAATGTATAATTATTTGCCCTCATTAGCGGACGTCTACATATATAATTAATGAGGAACGGCAGCGACAGGACAATATAGATATTTCGGGTTAGCGCAACCAAAATACTGGAAAACACAGCCATCATTCCGCCAAGAAGAGCAAACCAGAAAATCTCTTTCAGCAAAGACTGCACCATCTCCTGTTTTCCCGGTTCTTCGTCTACTACAACCATTAGCCCGCCATAATCATGCACCCATGGAAATATCTGCCCTACAATCAGGGCTAATAAACCAAGGGCAACCACCATTAGGAAAAAGCCTTCCAAAAAACTGGTTAGGAAATGCTGGTTGATATACTTTTTAAAGCCCACCCTTACTATTTGCATCTGATAATTCCGGCTCCTTATTTCATCGCAGAACAGGGGCAGAACTGAAATTCCAATGATAACGGGAAGCAGTAAAATAAACCATCCGTACACGACTGCATAAAAAGCATCTAACCATGTATTCTGTAGCCGGATTTCCTCATAATGTTTTACTAAAACCTCTATGATGGAAACAGTCTGATTCCCATCTATTGTTGGAAGGCCGCTGCAAAAACCGGTAACAATAACAGCCACAATACCCAAAATAAAATACCATATATTAATTTGATTCAATAAAACTTTCGCTTTTTTAACCATATCTTTTCTTAATAACCTTAAATAATCCCTGTTGTGTATAGTTTAATTTAAGTTATTGTAGCATATAAAAATTAAGAAAAGTCGTATAAAAAATGAAGAAATTTCTAAGATTATAAGCAGCCCTTTCGGATTTTTAACTATTCCGTTATATTGGTTTTGAAAACATCATGTGGTATTCTTACAAATGAATCGGGGAGGTACTTTATGCCAAATAAAAATAATCTCATTACAGGAATAACAGATTTGTTAGTTCTTGCCATATTAAAGGAAAAGGGTGACAGCTATGTCTACGAGATAACCAAATATATTATTCATCAATCAAACGGACTGCTGCAAATTTCCCATAATACGATTTACACTGTAATGTATAAATTAGAAAATGAGAAACTGATTAGCGAATACGCCAAACTCGTTGGGAAGAAAAGAACCAGAGTCTATTATCATATTGAACCTGCCGGAATAAAATATTTAGAAGAATTACTTGAAAATTATCACAATATGTCGAATGGAGTAGCATCCATTCTTGATTCATTGAAAACAGAGGAGGTTACTAATGAATAAATTAACAAAGCAATATATTGCAAATGTAAAATCATTATTTCCAATTATGGGTAAAGATGAAAGAGATTATATCCATTCCTTATCCATAAATATAGATGACTATTGTTTAGAAGAAAATGTCCAAACAATTCAGGAATTATATGACCATTATGGATTACCGAATGATATCGTAAATACATATTTTGTAATGTCAGATACCAGCACCATTATTAAAAAAATACAACTTTGTAAATGGGTTAAGAGAACAAGCTGTGTTTATTGACACTACAATAGAAGAATAAATTGAGATTTGTGAATCATTCAAAATAAATACCTATATCATGGGATATATTTTCGTGCAATTCATATATCCTTATTTTGAAACGGTGTGTTCCGTCTCCGATTTCATCTTTGCTTACTTTTAATGTGTAATTTCCGGTATTGCTATATATATATTCCTTATGTATCACTTCTTCCATATCCGCAACATTAGTTCCTGTTGGCGCACTGAGCAATTCAACATAGTTAGGATTCCCTTCATATGTCAAAAAAATCTCAACTTCACCCTCATTAAATGTATACCAGTTTTCGTTACAGACTATTTCTTCACCATTTTGAAAAAACTTAACATCAAGCAGTTTTACCTCGTCACTGTCTGTCTGCGTATTAGAGTTCTCTTGTTTCATATTATGGTAAATGCTTAAAATATTAGCAAATATTGCAACACAAAGAACAAGAAAAAGGATTATATTTATCTTTCGCATTAATGATTCACAACCTTTCCAGTTTTTAAATTCTTTTTTTGCTTCACTATAGTATATCTTCCTTCCCATGATTTACCAAAATTAAATTATATTGATAATACTATAATCAAATTATAACGTCAATATTTCTTATATATTACCAAAGATCGTCAACATCTTATTTTTCAAGGCGTTATCATCAATCGCTACATCTTAATATCGTGCCTGCATATAAACATCTATCCTGTATATAATATTTAATAATCAGGATAATATACTCGAATTACACAGAAATTCTCATATTGATTTCCGAAACCACAAAAAACTAAATTATAATTTCGAAATTATAGTAATTATGTATTCATAAGCAAAAAAAGAAAAAATAATTGCCATTATAATTGATAAAAATAATTTTCTAAGTTTATGCTCATAATAAAAAGAGATTACACCTTCCATGCACATATAAACTGTAAATATCATAATTGACTGAGCAGAAAGATTATCTGTAATCAAATCAAAAAATGTTATCATTACATATATAACCACCATTGATATTGAACAATATTTATACTTCTTTAATTCAATTTTTTCTTCACTGTCTTTTAACATGTAGAACAATCCATCTCCTTTCTCATATACGTAACCCCTTTCGCTTGAATTATAACACCCCGATTATTTTCCTGCCACCTTTTCTTAATAATAGCACAAAATAACAGAATGAAAAAACGTGCAAATTTGTTAAACGCAGGGCAAAACGGCGTGATGTTTTCCCTGTAACTTCTGTGCCACTGGCACAGAAGTTATATCTGTACGCTACCCCTGTCTTTTCATTGCCTCCAACTTCATCTTATAGGTAAAAGCCTTTTCCGACGGTAAGATTTCTTCCCTCTGCAAGTCGAAATCCACCATCTATCTTTAACACCGGATTAATTCGTCTTTGCACCTTACCTCTTGATAAATGCACTTTCAGTGCATTCCGTAGATATGTTTGATATATTTTAGTTTCTGATTTATTTATAAAAAAAATCCTGCAACACTAACGCTACAGGATTTCCAGCTCCCCGAGTAGGGCTCGAACCTACAACACCACGGTTAACAGCCGTGTGCTCTACCATTGAGCTATCAGGGATTATGATGATATTTGTACCTTCAGAACTTCATACAAAAGAGAGTATCAGGGGCAGGCCTGATAACAAGTTTTTACAGCCTCTCTGCCAAACCGGTTACTAAACTCGAACTTCGCTTATGCTCGTTCTCGTTAAGGGCACCGGTATGCATACGACTAAATTCGGACTTCACTTCGTTTGTCCTCATTAAGTTCTCTTGCAAAACCGGTTACTAAACTCGAACTTCGCTTATGCTCGTTCTCGTTAAGGGCACCGGTATAACTACGACTAGGTTCGAACTGCACCTTCGGTTTGTTCTCACCAAGTTCTCTGTTAAAGTTAAGCCTTCGACCGATTAGTACCTGTCAGCTCCATGCGTTGCCGCA
>CANREG010000056.1 GCA_947629565.1 uncultured Lachnospiraceae bacterium | reverse complement strand
ATTTTCTCTGCTAATCCGTTCGAATACGTCGGCGCCACATCAAAATAATTGATTCCCTTACCAATTGCATACATAACTAAATCAACACATTTTGCAAATCCCTCGGCTGTATTTAGATCCGATTGAAGAAAGCGGGTAGTTCCAAAGCCCAACCGAGACACGGAGGGACAATCTTCTCTGCCAGCCCAACGTACATATTCCATAGTTATATCCTCTTGTATTATCTTAACTTCACTTACTTCTTAACAACTGGTCCGATGCATTTCTCAAGGTGTCTGTATACCGATAAAGTAAATTTTCCATCTTCTTTCATCTTCGTGAACACTTCAAGAATCATAGGTTATTCATACTAATACCCTTCTTTCTTCTCTACAACCTTCAACCATATTATCTACTTTCTCAATTCAAGTTCCATTTTTAGAAACCGAATTGACTCTTTCCTTGCTGCTGCAATATTTGTATGAACAACTTCATAATCTATCTCACTCTGAAGCCTAGCATTCAAAATCTGATAAGTCTCGTCAGTAAAATGTGGATCATCAAAGCCAAATTCATCTGGGCAATAATCGACTAAAACAGGTTCATACCGGTCCCACCCTAACTTTCTAATGGCAATGTGAAGCACCCATGACGGTAGAGCAGAACCATAATAATTATTTTTATATCAAACGCTGCCGCAGCCCCAAAACTAATGTTGTGGAATAAAGATGGAGTTAAATTATGTAAATTTGAAAATGGAAGAAAACATGTACTTAAAATTAGGCGCTTACTATTCAAATTTTTCCAGTCTTACAATATACACTGTTAAAATGCGGTTTTCTTTCCTGTACTGGCGGCAGTTCCATATAATTTCCATAACATTTTTTTAAAGTTTCATCCCATCCGGAAGCTACACAAAATTCTTCTCCTTCAAAATTCATGGTTACCGTATTATCATATAATTCTTTTGGTGCAGTGCAATGAATGCCTGGATGCATACTTATAACGCCTACAAAAGCAGAAGAATCATAATCATATTTAGTTGAAAATTGAATAAAATCTTTGAAAATTTTTTTGTGTTCTTCTTGGCTATATTGTGGTGTGCACATGGGGATGATTATTTTCTCGTTCCACGCCTCATCATATTTTCCCATGGCAGCATGGTATGTTTTTCTTTTTTCTAATGTATCCGGACAGCCACTCATAGGGTATATATCTACATGGACTCCAACTTTTGTGCGCAGGGGGAATACTCGATACTCTGAATACATGAATTTGCTACGTACTCTTGTGATGTCAACTAAAGGTAGTTGTGACTGGCTAATATTCAGCATACTGTCTAATTCATATACATCTTCTTCTGAACATAACTTGCAAAATTGAACATAATCCGGATAGGGCATTAAAATATCAATATCATCATCCCATGGAATAAACCCTTGATGCCTGACTGCCCCAAGTAGTGTGCCGTATCCTAGGAAGTAACGCAAATGATGTTTTTGACATAAATCGCGTATGTAGATCAATATACGAAGTTCTTCCATTTGAACCTCGCGATGTGTACATTTAACTATATTTTTATGAAATAGTTCAGGAATTCCCTGATAATCGAACGTTTTCAAACGATAAATCTCTGTTCCCTCCTGATATCCCAACGCCTTTGCTTCGCGGCAAATCGCATCATATGCAGAAGAAGCCACAATAATAATCGTATCTTGATGCCTTTGGGTTAAAATTTCCTTGGGTGGACATACCGGAATCTCCTGATAAATCCGGCCTTGCTTTTCTACATCATTGTCTACAATGGCAGCAACCGGAATGCCATATTTTTGAAAAAACATAATTTCAATTTTGGCTGGGGTGTTCATTCCCCATAGTACTATAAATTTATTTTTCCAAACTTCTATAGTAAATAAATTTTCTAACTCATCAAATACATATGATGAACAATTTTCCACTATCATTCGTATTTCTCCTCTCATCATTTATAAAAATCTGTTTCGCAGTTTTCTCTGAAAATATTATCATGTTATCTTTTATTTTTCAACAGTAATAACTAAATGTTTATTTATAACTATCTGCTTTGATTTTTTCATAGCGTGTATTATATTTTTATCAACTTGATGGCAGATGAGAAACTGTATACACAGGTTTCTCATAATTCCAAGAGCAATTATGTATCGCCGTCTTTGCAGCATATTCGCTCAGAAATGGAGATTTATATGGATATTGACTACAAGCTCATAGGAAACCGAATTCAGAATCAACGGAAAAAATGTGGTTACACACAAGAATCGTTTTCTGAATTAATGGATGTCACTCCGGGTTATATTAGCCAGGTAGAACGCGGCATTACCCATGTTAATCTGGATACGCTTGCTCGCATGGCAAATTATCTGGAATGTGACATCGCCTGTTTTATTACCAACAGCAACAACAAAAATTCTGATTATATGATGGATGATATCAATGATATATGTAAAAAATTATCTAATTCAGAACGTAATATTTTATATCAGTTACTAAAAGAGTATCTAAACATCAAAAAATAAACTAATTATGCTAAAGAAATGCAACTGAAAAATATTAAATATTGACAGGATATTAAAAAAAATTTATAGTTAATTATAAATATACAGAAAATTATCTTTTTACTGTTTGCGTCAGCAAAAAATCATAGGAGAGAGGGACATATGGGGATTTTAACTGGAAAAACAGCGGTTGTAACCGGAAGCAACCGTGGCATTGGCCGGGAGCTTGTCACACGCTTTGCGGAAGAAGGAGCCGCCATATGGGCTTGTGCGAGGCGGGAATCAGAGGATTTTTTGTCTTTTGTACAGGAAATATCAGAAAAATATCAGGTATCTGTTACGCCGGTATATTTTGATTTGTCTGACAGCAATCAGATTAAAGAGGGAATCCAGGGGATTATTAAGAAAAAGAAACCTGTTGATATTTTGGTGAATAATGCGGGAATCGCCTATGGCGCAACATTTCAGATGACATCTCTTGATAAACTGCGGGAAGTTTTTGAGATTAATTACTTTGCCCAGATTCAGATTATGCAGTTAATTTCCCGTTGTATGATGAAACAAAAGTCAGGCTCCATTATTAATATTGCGTCTGTGGGAGGCATAGAAGCGAATCCCGGTTATCTGGCTTATGGTTCCAGCAAGGCGGCGTTGATCTGGGCAACGAAGTGTCTTTCCAAAGAAATGGGCAGCTACGGGGTGAGAGTAAATGCGGTGGCGCCGGGACTGACAGAAACCAGTATGGGACATTATAAATCCGAAGAGGAATTAGAACAGGTTGTAAAGAGGACAAGTCTTAAGCGTATGGGAGCGCCGAAGGAGATTGCGGACGCTGTGCTGTATCTTGCGTCAGAGCAGGCTTCTTTTGTAACCGGGCAGATATTACAGGTAGATGGAGGCAGATAGCGATGAGTGAAATGGTATTGGATAAGCACAGAACAATCGACTGTTCGGCACAAAAGGCGGAAGAATTGCGGGAGATGGCAAAGAGAATGAGGCTGGATGCTTTGGATATGGCCTTGTCAACCGGACAGAAGGGTTCTCATCTGGGCGGAAGCCTGTCCTGCATTGAAATCCTGGCGGTTTTGTATGGAGAGGTATTAAGAATTGATCCAAAGCGGCCGGAATGGGAGGAACGGGATCGGTTCATCCCCAGTAAAAATCATTGTACATTGGCGCATTTCCCGGCATTGGCTGAGGCCGGATATATTGATAAGTCGGAATTGGTTGAATTTACGAAGGATGGGGGAAGAATGACCGGATATCCCCGCAATTTAGAAATTGGGTTGGAATATTCCGGCGGAAGCCTGGGGATGGCTATTTCTGTTGGAATCGGTATCGCTCTGGCCTCCAGGGAACAGGGAAGAAGCAATCGGGTCTATGTAATGATGGGAGATGGCGAACTGAACGAGGGTTGCATTTGGGAAGCCTTTATGTCTGCCTATCAATACCGTCTGGATAATCTGGTGGTAATCATTGACCGTAATCACCTGTCTTATGATGGGGATACGGAGGAAGTTATGGCATTGGAGAGTCTGGAGGATAAAATGAAAGCGTTTAACTGGAATACTATATGTTGTAACGGACATGATACAGGCGATTTGTTGAGGGCATTTTCGGCAATCAAAGAGGGTGTGCCGAACATTATTATTGCAGATACGGTAAAGGGAAAGGGCGTTTCCTTTATTGAAAACCGGCGGGAGTGGCACCATTCCCGCATCAGTCAGGAACAGTATGAACAGGCAAGGCAGGAAGTGTTAGCCGCCGATTAATGTGTTGATGGAGGTTTTACAGATGAATATAAGCAGAGCAAACATCAGGGCATGGTCAAGATTGGGACAACGGGGTTCCTTTTTTGGCATTGCCATGCCGGAGATTGCAAAAGATCGGGATAATTTAAAATTACTGACGGCGGATCTTTCCCTGCTGTCCGGGATGGACCGGTTTATTTCCGCGTATCCGGATAAGTTTTTGCAGGTGGGAATTGCAGAACAGAATATGATAGGCATTGCGGCGGGCTTGGCGATGGAGGGAGACTGTGTGTTTGCCACAACGTATGCTTCTTTTATTGCGGTGCGGAGTCTGGAGCATATTCGTCAGCATTTAGCGCACCTTCAGTGCAATGTAAAGATTATCGGTTCGGCTGCCGGCGTGGTGGCGGCGCGCTCCGGCGTGTCTCATTGGGCCACGGAAGATCTGGCTTTTATGCGGGTACTGCCTAATCTTACGGTGCTGTCGGCGGCGGACAGCTTAGAGGCCATTAAAATGGCAATAAGCGCAGCCAATATGGAAGGTCCGGTATATATACGATTAAGCGGCGGGCTGGATTGTCCGGTGGTTTATCAGGAAGACTATGATTTTGAAATAGGGAAAATGGTTACGCTTCGGGAGGGCAGCGATGTGGCGATTCTTGCTACCGGATTAATGGTGGCGGAGGCATTAGAGGCGGCCCGCTTATTGGAAGAAAAAGGCATTTCCTGTACAGTGCTGAATGTTCATACGATTAAGCCGTTGGATAAGGAGCGGTTAGATCAGATATTTGACAATCACAAATTGTTGGTGACGGTTGAAGAGCATAATGTATTGGGCGGCATGGGAAGTGCAGTGGCAGAATATAAGGCGACAAAGGAGAATGTACCCCGTCAGGTATTTCTGGGATTTCAGGATGCTTTTGCCAAGGCGGGTACGCAGAGATATATATGGGAACAGACGGGTCTGACCGGACCTCAGATTGCGGAACGGATTGAAAAAGAGGTTTTCTTATGATAGAGGATTTTTATCAATATGAACCCTACCAACTGAATAAAGAGGAGAAATCGGCTTTGCTGACGGAAGAATTAAAGCGGCTGGTAGCTCATCATATGCAAAACTGCCAGCCTTACAGAAATATGTTAGATGGACTAGGATTTTCTCTCTCGACGGTGAATACAGTAGAAGATATTCCATTTCTTCCGGTTCGCCTGTTTAAGGAATTAGATTTGCTGAGTATTCCTAAAGATCAGGTATTTAAGACGATGACGTCATCAGGAACTACCGGCCAGGCAGTATCAAAGATATATGCGGATAAAGAGACGGCGATGATGCAGCAGAAGGTAATGATTAAGATTCTTTCAGACTATTGGGGGAAAAAACGGCTGCCTATGCTGATTATTGATTCGCCGGCAGTAGTAAAAGACCGGAATAGCTTTACAGCCAGGGGGGCGGCGATTATCGGCCTGCGGATTATGGCGTCGGGAATGACCTATGTGTTAAATGAGGATATGTCTTTAAATGTTCCGGTGCTCATGGATTTTCTGGAAAAAAATAAAGGCAAACGCTTTGTGATTTTTGGATTTACTTTTATGGTCTGGCAGCATTTTTATAAAGAACTTTGTAAGCTGGGAGAGGATATAGACCTGTCTTTGGCCTGGCTGATGACCGGAGGCGGCTGGAAGAAATTGGAGACAGAGCAGATATCCCGTCAGGAGTTTAAGAAGTGTTTTAACGAGTTGTGCGGTATAGAGCATTTTCTGGATCACTATGGTATGGTGGAGCAGACCGGATGTATTTATGCAGAGTGTGAATACGGGCATTTGCATGCCAGTATCTATTCGGATGTGATACCGAGAAGATATGAAGATTTCTCTCCCTGTGAAATAGGAGAAAGGGGAATTTTGCAAACCGTTTCCGTTCTTCCCCACTCCTATCCCGGACATTCTCTTCTGACGGAGGACGAGGGACTGATTCTGGGAGAGGATGATTGCCCTTGTGGAAGAAAGGGCAAATATATTCAGATTCTCGGACGGATAAAAAAGGCGGAACTGCGGGGCTGCAGCGACACCTATGCCGCCACAATATAGATTCATATATAAAAAGGCGGTTACATCGACAGGTTTTGGAGGGAAGCTGCATGGGCGACACGATTAATACGGATGGGCGGGAGGCCCTGATCAATAAATTAAAATTTCTGGTAGGGAACGGGGATATACTTTGCGCCATGGGGCAGATACCGGCAATGCCTGCGTTTTCAGATACCGTTATTTGCTTTTTGGACGCTTTGTCCCGGCGGCTGCGCCAGGATTTTCGGGCCAAAGAATACAATGATATTTTGTCCTATGCATTTTGGGTGCGGAAGGCTTCTGTACAAAAAGAAAAGGAACGGCATATTAACTGGGAGAACCGCATGGGCAGAGGCGTCGCTTTTCATATTGCGCCTTCCAATGTGCCTGTTAATTTTGCAGTGTCTATGACGTCTGCGCTTTTGGCGGGAAACGCATGTATCCTTCGGGTTTCCAATAAGGAATTTCAACAGGTGGACATTGTCTGTGACGCCATAAATGCGCTATTGAAAGAGGAGTATAAGTCTTTACAGGGATATATCTGTATTGTAAAATATGAACATGACGGAGCGGTTACGCAGATGCTGTCCAATCTATGTGATGTTCGTGTCGTATGGGGAGGTAATCAGACCATTGGCCTGATTCGACAGGCCGCGCTGCCGCCCCGGGCAATCGAGATGGCTTTTGCAGACAGGTATTCTATCGCTTTGATTGACGCAGATTATTACTTAGGGCAGGATGCGGCGCAGGTTGCCAAGGATTTTTATACCGATACTTATTACAGCGACCAGAACGCATGCAGTTCCCCCAGACTGGTAATCTGGTTTGGAAACAAAAAAGCAGAGGCAAGGAAACGCTTTTGGCATGAATTGAGCGCGCTGGCTCATCGGCAATATGAACTTTCCCCGGTGCAGGCAGTGGACAAACTGGATTCTTTTTTGCGGCTGGCGGCAGCCTGCGGAGAAGGTCAGATTATAGAACGGAATTTGGAAGATAGTTATTTATATCGTATAGAAATGTCTGTGTTATATCCTGCAATTATGGATTATAAAGAGGCAGGCGGGTATTTCTTTGAGTATGAGGCAGATTCTTTAGAGGAGATGATTCCCGTATTAGGAAAAGCATGTCAGACTGTAGCGCTTTGCGGTGTTGATGAAGAAACTGTGAGAACGATGATAAAGCAGAAAGGGGTCCGGGGAGTGGACCGGATTGTTCCCGTGGGCAAGACCATGGAACTATCTTTTCGCTGGGACGGATATGATATGATTGAGACCATGAGCCGGATTGTCGGTTAGGAATGTATTTAGCGGAGGAGAACAGGAAATGGATTTATTGCAGAATAAAACAGCAGTGATTACAGGCTGTAACCGGGGAATCGGAAAGGCAATTTTGGACGATTTTGTAAAAGCGGGGGCCGATGTGTTTGCAGTGATTAGAAAAGAAAATACGGAATTTACAGAACACTGTCAGGCGCTTTCTAAGCAATATCATGTAGCTGTGGAGATTGTGTATGCTGATTTTTTGTCTGAAGAAGAGGTATTAAGCGCTGCAAAGGAGATTCTTAAGACAAAGAAAAAGATAGATGTGCTGGTAAATAATATTGGGATTTCCAATCCCCTTAACTCACTGGCGATGACCCGTATGCAGACTATACATGAAGCGTTTCAGATTAATTTGTTCTCTTCTATTCTGTTTACGCAGCAGATTAGTAAAAGCATGATGCGAAAACAATCGGGGAGCATTGTATTTATTTCTTCCTCCGCTGCATTTGACGGAGGGGCAAATATTGAATATTCTGCAAGCAAGGCGGCAATTAACGGGGCAGTTAAGCGGCTGGCCATTGAACTGGGGAATTTTGGAATTCGAGTTAATGCAGTGGCGCCGGGGCTTACGGCTACGGATATGGGTAACTCCATGAGCGAGGAGGACGAAGCGATTGCTTTGAGTATGAATGTGATGAAACGAAAAGGCGAGCCTGAGGAGATTGCAGATGTGGTATTATTTTTGGGTTCGGATATGTCCAGATTTATGACCGGACAGGTGCTGCGGGTTGATGGGGGCCTGCGGTGAGATTGAATGAAGAGGAGTACACATGGCATTTGAAGATATTTTAGCGGTTCCGCCATATTCGCTGAATCGGGAAGAGAAGAATAAAATATTGACTGAACGACTGACCGAATTGACAGACAGACATAGAAATGCCTGTGTGGAATATGACAGGATTTTGCGGGCTGTGGGATACGAACATGCGGTTACTTATAAGGACATCCCTTTTCTTCCCGTCCGCCTGTTCAAGGAGCGTTCATTGAGAAGTGTGCCCGAAGAGGAGGTTGTCAAGACCATGACTTCCTCCGGCACATCCGGTCAGCAGGTGTCAAAGATATATTTAGATAAGATTACAGCATCTAACCAGCAAAAGGTCATGGCGAAAATTGTGGCAGATTTTACTGGTTCTTCCAGAATGCCCATGATTATATTGGACTGTCCGTCGGTACTTAAGGATCGTAAAAAATTCTCTGCCCGGGGAGCCGGGATACTGGGCTTTTCTATTTTTGGCTCAAAAAAAATTTACGCTTTAAATGATGATATGCAATTAGATATAGAAGGGTTGAAGGAGTTTTTAGAAAAGTATAAGGGACAGCGCATATTACTCTTTGGCTTTACCTTTATGATCTGGCAACATTTTTATCAGGAGTTGGTAACCTATAAAGAAAAGACGGGTGAGTCTATAGACTTATCCAATGGAATACTGATTCATGGCGGCGGTTGGAAAAAGCTGATTTCCGAGGCGGTAAGCCCGGAAGAATTTCATGACAGATTAAAAGAAATCTGTGGCTTGGATCATATTCATGATTATTATGGCATGGTCGAACAGACAGGGTGTATCTATATGCAGTGCGAATGTGGACATCTGCACGCCAGTAATTTTTCAGATGTGATTATCCGGAACCCTGTAGATTTTTCCGAATGTCAGATAGGAGAAAAGGGGATCATACAGGTAGTATCTACAATTCCCGAATCCTATCCGGGACATTCCCTGTTGACAGAGGACGAGGGGATTATTATAGGAGAGGATGATTGTGCCTGTGGACGGAAAGGCAAATATTTCCGGGTTCTCGGACGAATAAAAAATGCTGAGATACGCGGCTGTAGTGATACCTATGCCGCAGACCATGGCAGGGGAGCGGCGGACGCAGCACAGCACCGGATCGCTTTTCTAATCGGAGAGGAAGCGCAGCTTGATACGATGAAGGAACTGCCGCCCATGAAACCATTCTCGCCGGAGATATTGGATTTTTTGGCGGATTTATCGAGAGAACTTATGTCCTCCGCCGAGGCAAAATTATATCCCGATATTATGACATTAGGGTTTTGGCTGAGAAATTCTTCTTTGGAGCAGTTGAGAAAAAGATTTATAAAGGATTCTTTGCTCCGGTTTGGAAGAGGCGTTGTCTTTCATGTGGCGCCATCCAATGTTCCGGTTAACTACGCCTATTCGTTGTTTGCCGGGCTGCTTTGTGGAAATGCGAATATTGTCCGGGTGCCGTCAAAAAATTTTCCGCAGATAAATATCATTAATCAGGCGATGACAAAGGTTTTTCAGCGGCATGAAAATATAAAGCCTTATATCATGCTGGTTCGTTATGAGAGAGACAAAGAAATTAACGACCGGCTTTCCGCACTTTGCGATATGAGGGTGATTTGGGGAGGAGATATGACAATTTCCGCCCTGCGGGAATCTGCCCTGCCGCCCAGAAGTACGGAAATTACTTTTGCCGACAGATATTCGCTGGCAGTGATAGATGCAGATGCTTATTTGGAAATTGCCGGTAAGGAAAGGACTGCCGCAGATTTCTATAATGATACTTATCTTTCCGATCAAAATGCCTGTACAAGCCCCAGACTGGTCATCTGGACCGGCAGACAGAAAGGGGAGGCAAGGCAGAAGTTCTGGGAGGAGCTTTTGAATGTGGCAAAGGAAAAATATTTATTCCAGCCGATACAGAGCATGAATAAACTTTCAACAATATATAAAGCAGCGATGGATCATGCAGGGGGAATTAAGGTGCTGTCCGGAGGCGGCAATATGTTAATGCGGGTACAGCTGGAGAGCCTGCCGCCGGATATTATGGATTATCGGGGAGATTCCGGCTGTTTTTATGAGTATGAATGTGACGATATACTGGATTTAAAGGCGCTATGTAATGATAACCGATGTCAGACTATCGGATTGGTGGGGGATTTGAACCTATTGCAGCCCTTGTTGGAGTCGGGCATTAAGGGCATAGACAGGGTGGTTCGGCTGGGCAGGACAATGGATTTTGATCTTCTTTGGGACGGTTATGATCTGACTGAGAGACTGACCAGAACCATTACAATATAACAGGACAGGATGTGATGAAATGTGGGATTTAGAAAAATATAGCGAAAAACCGGCAATAATTGATGAATTTTATCCGGCATTGTCTTATGGGCGGCTTTACGATATCGGGAAGGAGATAGCAGAAATTGTGGGTGGCCGGGCATTAGTGGTATCTTTGTGCAGCAACACCATTGGTTCTGTGGCAGGTTACATCTCATTTATCAATCATCGGATTGTACCGATTATGCTCAGCGTGCATTTGGAAGAGGAAATGCTTGACAATTTATTGAGCATTTATTGTCCGCAGTTTATATGGCTGCCTAAGGAGATAGCAGGTGGTTTTTCTGATTTTGAAACGGTTTATGAATTATATGATTATGTGCTGTTAAGAACTTCTTATGAGAAAGTTTACGAATTATATTCTGAATTGGGGCTGTTATTGACCACTTCCGGCTCTACGGGAAGTCCTAAATTTGTCCGCCAAAGCTATGCAAATATTCTGGCTAATGCCAGATCCATTGCTCAGTATTTGAATTTGGATGAACAGGAACGGCCCATAACAACACTGCCAATGAATTATACCTATGGACTGTCTATTATCAACAGTCATCTTTTGGTGGGAGCAACTCTTTTGGTGACGGATTGCTCTTTGATGCAGAAGGAATTTTGGAGTTTCTTTAAGGCACAGAGGGCTACTTCCTTTGGCGGGGTTCCGTATACCTATGAAATGCTTGATAAGTTAAGATTTACGAGAATGGAGTTGCCAAGCCTTAAGACGATGACTCAGGCAGGAGGCAAGCTGATTCCGGAACTTCATGCAAAGTTTGCAGAATATGCAAAAGAGAATCACAAACAGTTTGTGGTAATGTACGGACAATGTGAGGCGACAGCCCGAATGGGGTATCTCCCTCCGGAGAAAGCGGTTGAGAAATGCGGCTCAATGGGAATTGCCATACCCGGCGGCAAATTTAAATTGATTGATGTTGACGGACGGGAGATCGTAACACCGCACACTACCGGCGAGTTGGAATATGAAGGAGAAAATGTTACTCTGGGTTATGCGGAGTGCGGTGAGGATTTAAAGAAGGCAGACGAGCGAAAAGGAATTCTTCAGACTGGGGATATGGCCCAATTTGATGAGGATGGATACTATTATATTGTGGGAAGGAAGAAACGGTTTCTGAAAATATATGGAAACCGGGTTAATCTTGATGAAATTGACCGTATGATTAAAGGGGCTTTTGCATGTTTAGACTGTGCCAGTACCGGGGAGGACGACCATATGTATATTTTCCTGACAGATCCCAAAAAGGCAGAAGAAGTAAAAGCCTATGTTGTGGGGAAAACAGGATTGAATCCGGCGGCGTTTCAAACGGTTATAATAGATGAAATTCCTAAGAATGACGCAGGTAAGGTGTTATATAAAGAACTAAAATACGGAGGCAGAGTTTAGTTTATGAACGGAAGAAAAATTGCAGTAATCACCGCCAGAGGCGGCAGCAAACGGATACCCAAAAAGAATATTAAGGATTTCTGCGGCAAACCAATTATTGCTTATTCTATAGAAGCCGCTATAGATTCAAAGTTGTTTGACGAGGTTATGGTTTCCACAGACAGCGGAGAGATTGCCGAGATTGCCAGGCAGTATGGCGCTAATGTGCCTTTTATGCGGAGCGCAAAGACAGCAGATGACCATGCCACAACCAATGATGTGTTAGTGGAGGTATTTTCCGAATATGAAAAGCGGGGACAGCATTTTGAACTGGCGGTATGCATATATCCTACTGCGCCGTTTGTCACAGCGGAGAAGTTGAGGGAGGCAGTTGCGTTGTTAGAAAAAGAAGATGCCGATCAGGTAATGCCGGTTGTCAGATTTTCTTTCCCGCCACAGCGTGCTTTTGTGGTACGGGAAGGACATTTACAGTATCAGTTTCCGGAAAATGCGTCTGTCCGCTCCCAGGATTTAGAGCCGATTTACCACGATTGCGGGCAGTTCTATGTGATGAAGGTGGACAATATTCTTCAAGGGAAACCGGTTGTTAAAAATGTACCGCTTATTGTGTCTGAATTAGAGGTCCAGGATATTGATAATGAGGAAGACTGGAAGATTGCAGAGATGAAGTACAGATATATGAGGGAACGACATGGAAAGTAAGATTGAGATAGATGGAACAGAGGTATATCGGTATGTGTTTCATCCCATAGATTCCAATATGTACATTATGATAAAAAACGGAGAGGCGTTGGTTGTTGATCCCCACATAAATGCTAAGGCGGATGCATTGTTAGAAAAATGCGGGATTCATAAGGTGTGTATTTTACTGACGCACGAGCATTTTGACCATATATCGGGTGTGAATCATTTTCGGGAGAAATGGGACTGTACGGTAATCTGCTCCGAGGCGGCCAGGGAACGGTTGCCGGAACCGGATAAGAACCTTTCCGCCTACTGTGATGTGCTGTTAATGGACAAGACCAAGGACGGAACCGATTTTGATAAAGCATATAGCTGTTATGGAGATACAGGCTTTGAAGGAGAGTATGAGATGGAATGGAACGGCTGGCATATCCGAATGGTGCATACGCCGGGACATTCTAAAGGAAGCATATGTATCATAATTAACGGGAGTTATATCTTTACCGGAGATAGTCTGGTGGACGGCAATCCGATTATTACCCGGCTGCCCGGTGGCAGCAAAGAGGAATATCTGGCGGTAACGAAACCTTTTTTAGAGGGATTGGGAAAGGATATGCTTGTATTTCCGGGACATGGAAGGGAACATCCCTTAAGCTGTTTTGAGATTGTGTAAGTTAGCATAGGGATATTGTGAGAGACGAGGAGGTGTTGAATTTGAACAAGGAGATTCAAATTGATGGGCGGATGATCAGTGAAAATGCGCCTGCTTATATTATTGCGGAGATGTCGGCCAATCATCTGATGAGTTTTGACAGGGCAAAGGAGATCATATACCGACTGAAGGATACAGGCGCAGATGCAGTTAAACTGCAGACCTATACGGCAAACACCATTACGATTGACTGTGATAATGAAGAATTTCAACTGCATGGCGGCCTCTGGGACGGGGAAACTCTGTATACGTTATATCAAAAGGCGTACACCCCATGGGAGTGGCAGAAGGAACTGATGGAATATGCCAACAGCTTGGGCCTTGCCTGTTTTTCTTCTCCCTTTGACCTTACCGCTGTGGATTTTATGGAGGAAATCGGGATGCCTGCATATAAGGTGGCGTCTTATGAAATCAACGATATCCCCATGATTCGCAAGATTGCAGCAACCGGCAAACCGGTTATCATTTCTACGGGTACGGCTCATTTAGAGGATATGGAAAGAGCGCTGCAGACCTGTAAGCAGGAAGGGAATGAGAATGTGATTTTGCTAAAATGCACTTCCGCTTACCCCTGTCCCTATGAGGATATGAATCTGAGAACAATTCCGTTGATGGAGAACACCTTTGACTGCATGGCGGGACTTTCCGACCATACGCTGGGCAGCGAGGTTGCTTTGGGCGGCATTGCTCTAGGGGCAAAGGTAATTGAAAAGCATGTAACCATAAAGCGTTCGGACGGCGGTCCGGACGGCGCTTTTTCGATGGAGATGGAGGAGTTTGCGGATATGGTACGGCAGATCCGCAATCTGGAAAAGGCGCTTGGGAAGGCTACCTTTGAGCTGACGGCAAAGCAGGAGGACGCAAGAAATGGCACCCGTTCCCTCTATGTGGTAAAGGATATGGAGGCCGGGGAAGAATTTACCGCTGAAAATGTCCGCTCCATCCGCCCAGGAAGGGGAATGCATACGATGCATTATGAGGAGATTTTAGGGAAAAAGGCGGTAAAGGCGCTGAAAAAGGGTACGCCTTTGTCGTGGGATATGGTAAAATTTGGATATTGATTAAAAGAGAGGTGGTATTTATATGAAGTTGCAGAAAATTATCCAAGATATATGTGAAAAAGAGATTTATGTTTACGGGGGTGGACTTGCAGGAAAGATGGTCTCCTCCTGGCTGCAGTTACATGATATACAGGTAAATGCGATAGTTGTGAGTGATGGGCATAAAGAAATAGAGGAATACATTACTTTAGATAAAGAAAAAATAAAAGTATTAGAGTTTAGTAATGTGCAATATAAAAATATTAGTGATGTTTTGTTTTTGAACACTGTTGTTTCAGGAAAAGATAGTGTTGAAGAGCTTTTAAAGAAAAATCAGCTCTCATTCTATGATGATTTTTATGAAAATATTCCGGAAATAGAAAAAGAATATGCACAATACTATTATAAAAAAATTGGTTTGGATATTTCGGATGATATTTTAAAATTTGGTGAAGTTAAGGTCTATAATCCTTGTAAAGTGGATGAGAGTTTTTCAGGGTCTCTGATAGGTACCATGGGAGATGATATTTTGCCGTTGGTTTATAATGAGTTTTCCTTGACGATTGATGGTGCATATGAACGGGGGAATGTCTATTGCAAACAGGGAGATATTGTAATTGATGCGGGAGCACATGCGGGAATTTTTGCCTGTTATGCAGCAAATAAGGGTTGCAAAGTATATGCCTGCGAACCGGATCAGAGAGCTATTAAGGTTTTAAAGCAACAACAAAAATTGTATCCCGAAAATATTGAAATCATAGAAAAGGGTTTGTGGGATAAGTGTGGACAGATTTCATTTTATGAATCAGATAACAGTGAGATATCCTCTATTTGTATGCCAAGAGGAAAAGTGGAGGAACACATAATAGATGTGATAACTATAGATGAGTTGATTGATTCAAATACAATCCCCCGGATTGATTATATAAAGGCGGATATTGAAGGGGCGGAGCGGAATCTGTTGCGGGGCGCTAAGAAAACGTTAAAGATGTTTGCTCCGAAGTTGTCAATTTGTACATATCATTTTCCAGAAGATAAAACCTTACTGGAAGAGATTATCAAAGAGGCAAATCCAGAGTATGTGGTAGAATATCAATGGAGAAAATTGTATGCATATGTGCCAGGTAGGCTTTAGTAACTTTATAGGCGGAGGTGAACGCATTGGCAAGAACGGTTTCCATTGGAACGCAGGACTTTCATTTCAACTGCATGGTGGCTTGTGGGACTGTGGGACGGGGAAACCCTGTATACGCTGTATCAAAAAGCGTATACGCCCTGGGAGTGGCAGAAGGAACTGATGGAATATGATAGAATATTAAAAAGAAAGGCAGTATGAATTTGGCAAAATATATTTTTTGCCTCCAATGTCATTTTGCCTTAATATTATATGTATGCATTTTTATTAACTTAAAAAGTCTGTCTTAATCTGTATTATTAAGGCAGACTTTTTAAGTTAATAAAAAATAATGTTTAGCAAAATGTTTTGTTTTTCAAAATTTAAGTGGCATAAAATAAGCAATAAATCGGATTAATTAAAATGAGAAAATATAAAGCTATGTTTATACTCATTAATACTTATGTTAAAATACATTAAAAATATTGAAATTTACGTTGGAAAAGGACTATATTATGAAAAAACATTTTAAAGCTGTGGAGTTAAAGCATCTGGACAATGCTACAATTATGAAAATAAGGGAATGGAGAAATCAACCTTTCGTGAGAAGTATGATGTTTTCCCAGCATGAAATTACAGAAGAAGAACATATGAATTATATTGCAGCTTTGAAACAGGATGACAATAGAGGATTGTTTGTCTTTTATTTGGATGATGAACCATTTGGAGTGTTTCAATATAAGTTATTAAGGGAGAAGAATGCTATTGTGCCAGGCACTTATCTAATAAGTCAGGATTATCAGGTGATGGGGTATGGTGTTATTATGGATTATATGGTGCAATTAATCACTTATCATTATTTGGATGCCGATGTTATATACGCTGAGGTGTTACGTACAAATCGGGAACAGGTTAAATTACATAAGGTTTATGGTGGTGTTCTCATAAGTAAAAATAAATATTATGGAGATGCAGAGAATGTTAATGCGGATATAAATGTTTATATGTATCCTGTGCAAGTGCCAGATAAAAGATTTAGGTTCAGCAGAATAGTTATAGAGATGATTGAAATTTTGCCAATAGAAGATATGGTTTGGATTTAAAATAGTTAGGAAATGTTATATATTGTTAATAACTGGAAATTTTGAGGTGGTTTATTAACAATATTAATTATTAAAAAACATATAAAGGAGAAAAGGATATGACAGAGCAAGAAAAATTAACATTTTTAGAGGAAGTTATGGATGTGGACGAGGGAACTTTATCATTGGATATGGTTTTAGAGGATATTGAAGAATGGGATTCATTAAGTAGGCTGGGATTATTGGCTGAGGTTAAGAAACGATTTGGCAAAAAGCTTACAGCGGATGAGATTAGAGCTTTTGAAACGATTCGGGACATTTGTAATTATTTGGAGTAAAAGATTATGATAGGCGAGTTTAATAATGTAAAAATACAAGGAATATCTGTGGCAGTTCCTTCGATTGTTGAAGATAATAAGACTTATACGAGCATTTTAGGAGAACGAAGAACCAAAAAGCAGAGGGACTATCCCAAAGTTTGTGTAAACCTCCAAACTGATGTAAGATAATACTACATAGTTTGGAGGTTTTATTTA
>CANREG010000055.1 GCA_947629565.1 uncultured Lachnospiraceae bacterium | reverse complement strand
CGGACGCTGCCGGAGATAAAGAAACTGCCGGAGGGATATTTTGAAAAGCATATTGTCCATATTCATGTACCGGAGGGGGCTACCCCGAAGGACGGTCCTTCCGCCGGAATCACCATGGCCCTTGCCATGTATTCCGCTCTGGTAAACCGCCCGGTATCCGGCAAGCTGGCCATGACCGGAGAGGTTACGCTGAAAGGAAAGGTGCTGCCAATCGGCGGCTTGAAGGAAAAACTGTTGGCGGCCAAAGCTGCGGGCAAAAAGAAGGTGTTAGTACCCGCTGAGAACCGGAAAAATGTGGAGGAAATGGAAGAGGAGATTACCGGCGGTCTGGAGATTTTGTATGTCTCCGATATGAAAGAGGTGATTGACGCCGGGATTGTAAAAAGGACATTTTCACTAAAGAAATCCGTTACAGAGGGAGAAAAGAAAAATGGTAATTAAAAGTGCGGAATTAGAGACAGTCTGCGGCGTTACCAGTAAGCTGCCCCGCAATGAAGGGACAGAGATTGCGTTTGCCGGGAAATCCAATGTGGGAAAGTCTTCCCTGATTAACGGGCTTTTGAACCGGAAGGCTTTAGCCAGAACCTCTTCCCAGCCGGGAAAGACGCAGACAATTAATTTTTACAAGATAAATGGAGAATTTTATTTTGTGGACCTGCCGGGATATGGTTACGCCAAGGTCTCTGCTTCGGAACGGGAAAAATGGGGGAAGATGATAGAGCGGTATCTGCATACCTCTAAGCAGCTCAAACTGATTTTTCTGCTGTTGGATATCCGGCATGAGCCCTCCGCTAATGATAAGATGATGTATGAATGGATCTGCCATAATGGATATACGCCGGTTATCATTGCAACCAAGTTAGATAAGCTGAAGCGTTCCCAGGTGCAGAAGCATATCGCGCAGCTTCGCTCAGGGCTGGAGCTTCCAAAAGAAATACCGGTCTTTCCGTATTCCGCCCTTTCAAAGCAGGGCAGGGAGGAAATATTGGATTATATTGAGCAGGTAATTTAATCCCCATGCAGCTAGATGCGCTGCATAAGGTTTGGCGCTCTGTTCCTTGGCTATCGGGCGAAAAGGAACAAGAGCGCCTTATGTTTGTAATGCGTCCCGGTGTTTGGCAAAATACCTGACTGGTTAAGCGATATATGGTTATGCCAGATACTTTTCAAAAAAGGATTGCAGCTTATCAAAGGGGATAGCGTCCTTACCGCCGCCGTCATACAGATCGGTGTGAACGGCGTCCGGGATAATCAGAAGTTCTTTGTTATCCGTATATTTGCTGTCTTTCGTCATATTGGCAAAGGCATCTTTTCCGAAATAGCAGGAGTGCGCTTTCTCGCCATGCATAACTAAAACGGCGCTGCGTATCTCGTTGCTGTATTTGAGAATCGGCTGATTGATAAACGATTCACAGCCAATCACATTCCAGCCGTTGTTTGAGTTTAGCGAACGGGCATGATACCCCCGTTTGGTTTTATAATAATCGTGATAATCCTTTACAAAGAACGGAGCGTCTTCCGGCAGCGGATCGACAACGCCTCCGCCCGGCGTATATTCGCCGGCTTTTAAATCGGCAAGCCGCTGTGCGCACATTGCGGATTTCTTTTGATAGCGGGCTTCTTCACTGTCCTCGCTGTCAAAATACCCGTTGGCATTTACTCTTGTCATGTCGTACATAGTGGACGCCACCGTCGCTTTGATTCTCGTATCCAGCGCCGCCGTATTCAGCGCCATGCCGCCCCAGCCGCAGATACCGATAATACCGATTTTGTCTGCGTCAACTTTTTCATGCAGTGAAAGAAAATCCACCGCCGCCATAAAATCCTCGGTATTGATGTCCGGGGATGCCATATAACGGACATTACCGCCGCTTTCGCCTGTAAAGGAGGGATCAAAGGCAATTGTCAAAAAGCCTCGCTCAGCCATTGTCTGTGCATAGAGTCCGGCGCATTGCTCCTTTACTGCGCCGAATGGACCGCAAACGGCAATTGCCGGAAGCTTGCCGGATGCTTCTTTCGGCATATACTGGTCTGCCGCCAGTGTAATCCCATAGCGGTTTACAAAGGTTACTTTGCAGTGTTCAACCTTCTCACTTTTTGGAAATGTTTTGTCCCATTCCTGTACTAATTTCAATTCTTCTTTCTTCATCATAGCTTTGTCATCCTTTCTTTGATTTTACTGTTTTTTTTCGGTCTGCCGAATCAGGTAATCCATGCGGTCCACCCGTTTTTGGCTCTCATGCATTTCGTCAAGCAGATTAGAACGGCATTTTTTGAGGTGCTTTTTTAATTCGTCCAGTCTGCCGGACCTTATGATCTGTTCGGCTCCCTTGATTTCTGTTTCGGTGCATCCCGCATCCGCCATTCCCGCAAGCAGATTTTCAAATTGTTCGCTCATCATGCTATCCTTTCTGTGTGTGACCATTTACTCATGCTTACAGTATAGCGTCTTGACATGTTATTTGCTAATAGATATAATGAATATCGTGATATTCATTTATGGAATATCAGGATTTGCTGTGGCAATATAACATTTTGAAATGGGGATTCATATGGAAATTCGTTCTTTACGATACTTTCTTGCCGTTGCAAGAGAAGAAAATATGACAAAGGCCGCGGAGATTCTTCATGTTACGCAGCCCACGCTTTCTAAAACAATGCGCTCCTTAGAAGAGGAGCTTGGGAAAAAGCTGTTTACGCGTCACAGCTTCAGTATTTCTCTGACCGAGGAAGGTATGCTCCTTCGGGACAGGGCGGAAGATTTGATTACCATGGCGGATAAGATTGAAAAAGAATTTCTGTCGTTAGATGATATTACCGGCGGCGAGCTGTTTTTCGGGTTGGCGGAGTCCCGCCAAATCCGATATCTTGCAAGGGAAATCCGAAGGATGAAAAGCATATATCCGGCGCTTAATTATCATGTTACCAGTGGCGACACCGAGCAGGTGACGGAAAAGCTCGATAAAGGACTTTTGGATTTTGCCGTTTTGTGCGATACTCCCGATGCCCGGAAATATGATTATATCCCCTTTCCGGAGCCGGATGTCTGGGGATTGGTAATGCCGCAGGATGCGCCGCTTGCAAAAAAGGAGACGATTACCGTTGACGATCTTGTCGGTCTGCCGCTTTTTACCTCGGAACAGAGTTGGGAAAAAGATATTGCAAGATGGTGCGGTGAACGCATACGTGACCTTCATTTGGAAGGTTCGTTCCGGCTTGCTTACAATGCGTCTGTTTTTGTGAAAGAAGGGCTGGGGTATCAGCTTACCTTTGCCGGATTGATTGAGACTTCCGCGGAAAGTGGTCTGGTTTTCCGTCCGCTTTCTCCGAAACTGGAAACCAGGCTTTTTCTGATATGGAATAAGTATCAAACCTTTACGCCGATAGCAGAAAAGTTTTTAAACGAGGCAAAAAAACATTTTGCAGCGGATAGGCAGCAAGGTTTCCTTTCATGATAAAATGATAGATATATTGGCTGGGTTTAATCGTTGCTCTGCCAGATTTCCTGAATCAGATATTGATAGATTTTTTCGCTTTTTTCCCGCCAGGAATCGCAGACCTGAATGGCCTGTTCCTGAGTGGGAACCGCCAGCTTAATCTCTAATAAAGTCTGGTTTCTCTCCTTGATGCTGCACTGGGCGATGTATTCGTTGTTGGAGGGATAGTAGTCGGAGGAGATGGCGGATTCATTGCGCAGTTCAATCTTTTGTTCCTTAAGATAAGTCAGAATATCAAGTTTAATGGCGTCTGATATCTTAAATTCAAATAATTGGATCGCTTCTTTTCCCTGCTCGGTAATTTCGTAAAGGGAATGGTTGCGCTCTACAGACAGCTTGATAAAATCATTTTCTATCAGCTCATTAATTGCAATTTGAAGGTTAAAATAGCTGGTGTATTCCTTTCCCAGAATAAATTGGGAGATCTGGGAATTGGTCAGGGGGAAGTCCACCCGGTCTAACATATATAAAATCATCAGCTTGTATAATACAAATCCTTCCGTTGTCATAGGTGTGTTCCTTTCTAATGGCGAATGTGGGCCTTTACCGCATTGCTGACTGCCTCGGCTACCCTTGGATCGAAAGCCTCCGGCATAATGAAATCTTCATTCAGTTCCTCATCGGAGACCAGATTCGCAATGGCATTGGCGGCTGCTAATTTCATTTCTTCCGTGATAATAGAGGCTCTGCCCTCTAAAGCGCCCTTGAAAATGCCGGGAAAGGCTACCACATTGTTGACCTGGTTGGGGAAATCGGACCGGCCAGTTCCCACGATTCTTGCTCCGGCTGCCTTTGCAATGTCCGGCATAATCTCCGGCGTGGGGTTAGCCATGGCAAAAAGGATAGCGTCTTGATTCATGGAACGGACCATATCGGCAGATACAATTCCCGGTGCGGAAACGCCCACAAAGATATCTGCCCCAACTAAGGCGTCTGCCAAAGTTCCGGTCTGGCCGTCAAGATTGGTTATCTTTACCATTTCCTGCTGCATCCAGTTAAGCCCTTCATAATCCTTATGTAATATGCCGTTCCGGTCGCACATGGTTATATGGGAAAATCCATAGGTAAGCAGTAACCGGGTAATGGCAATCCCGGCAGAACCGGCGCCATTTACGACTACTTTGCAGTTCTCCTTTTTCTTTCCGGTAATCCGAAGGCCGTTAATGATGCCGGAAAGCACGACAATGGCCGTGCCGTGCTGGTCGTCATGGAACACAGGAATATCCAAAGCTTCATTTAAGCGGCGTTCAATCTCAAAGCATCTCGGAGCGGAAATGTCCTCTAAATTAATTCCTCCAAAAGCCGGAGCAATGCGGATTACCGTATCCACAATCTCATCCGTATCCTGGGTATCTAAGCAGATGGGAACGGCATTGACGTCACCGAATGCCTTAAACAGTACGGCCTTTCCCTCCATAACCGGCATGGCGGCGGCAGCCCCGATATTGCCAAGGCCTAAAACTGCACTGCCGTCTGAAATAACCGCAATCGTATTCCCCTTCTGGGTATATTGATAGGCCGCCTCCGGATTTTCGGCAATCCTCCGGCAGGGCTCTGCAACTCCGGGCGTATAAGCCAAAGACAAATCTTCCCTCGTCTTTACCTGACATTTCGGTTCTGTGCTGATCTTGCCTGCCCATTCCTCATGTAACTTAAGTGATTTTTCATATACATCCATATCTTTATCCGCCTTTTATCCTTCTTCTTCATTTTCCATATGCATACCGCATCCACTAACAAATGCACAATGTTTATCTTACCATTTCAAAGTTACTTATGCAAGTCGTTTCCCCCTCCATACGGTAATTTTTCTTTTCGCCGGATATCTTTCTATTATCTTTAATTTTTATTTGTGAAACCGCCACCGGATAATCCTTTCCCATTTTCCCGCACTGCCATCGGTTTTAAGAAATCCTGCTGCCGGACCCTCCTGCATATTAGATGCACGTGCTTACGAAGAACTCACGCCGGGAAGGGGTGACTGAGAAACATTAGCAGCCCCTTTGAAAACGCCGGTACTTGCGAAGGCCCTTTATGAATCTGTTATTCAGCAGATAATGAACAGGGCCTTCGCTTATGTACCGCTGCGTTTTCGACAGAGCGCAAGCGTGGCTGCAAATGTTTGCTCAGCACCCCAAACCCGGCGCTCAGACACTTCTTCGCACGTGCAATATGCAGGAGAGCCCGGCAGCGGATTTCTAAAAAACCGCGTGTCGGGAAAATTGGGATAAGGATTACCTTGCGGCGGTAATTCACGAATATTCCGGAAGATAATAGAAAGATATCCGGCTTAAATTAAGAGTACAATTTTAGGAGGGGTGAATAGTTGTAACCACTTGAAAAAAGGGATGCAGTTTGTTATAATCTAGCTTGTTATTGCAGGAAAAGTATGGAAGGCAGTAAATACACGATATTTGTAAAAGGATGGTAGAACAAATGAGTTTATTGAAGGATTGGCGTGAATATGCCTATGGACAGATGGATGACAGAACGCCTCAGGGAAAGCAGTTCTGGCTGAATTATTTTGGCGTGGAGCAGGGGATTTACAAGAAACTGCTGGCAAATCCGGAAGAAGTGGTTACAGGAACCGTTAAGGAACTGGCAGATAAATATGAGACAACTGTGCAGATTATGACCGGATTTTTGGACGGGATTGACGAAAGCCTGAAGACTTCTAATAATTTAGAGGAGTTAGAAGAGGATACTGTGGTTTCTCTGGATTTTGATTTGGAAACCCTTTACCGGAATATGGTAGGCTGTAATGCAGATTGGCTCTATGGTTTGGAAGAATGGAATGATTTGCTGTCTGAGGACAGAAGGAAGGAGCTTTATAAGATTGAGAAGAGCTCTAAGACAGTGGTAAAGCCGCCTAAGATTGGAAGAAATGATCCCTGTCCTTGCGGAAGCGGACGGAAGTATAAGCAGTGCTGCGGCAAGAACCAGTAAGAGCCATATAGAATCCGGCAGGATTGGCGCTGGAAATCTGTAAAAGAAGTAGAAACCGATAGGAGTAATGCCGGGAATCTGTAAGAGAAGTAGAAGTTGGTAAGAGCGGTGGCAGGAATATCATACCGCGAAAGGAAAGATATAGTAAGAGGGATATGATGAGTAAGGTTAGGACAAGATTTGCCCCCAGCCCCACAGGAAGAATGCATGTGGGAAATTTGAGAACTGCATTATATGCGTATCTGGTGGCAAAGCATGAGAATGGAGATTTTATCTTAAGGATTGAGGATACGGATCAGGAGCGGCTGGTAGAAGGAGCAGTGGATATTATCTACCGCACAATGGAAGGCACCGGGCTTCACCATGATGAGGGACCGGATAAGGATGGCGGCGTTGGTCCTTATGTGCAGAGTGAGAGACAGGCTCAGGGCATCTATATGAAGTATGCGAAGCTGCTGGTGGAAAAAGGGGAAGCCTATTACTGCTTCTGTGACAAGGAACGGCTTGACAGCCTGAAGGAAGAGGTTATTGACGGAAAGTCAGTAAGAAGATATGACAAGCATTGCCTGCATTTGAGCAAAGAAGAGGTGCAGGAGAAGTTAGCGGCCGGGATTCCTTATGTAATCCGGCAGAATGTTCCCTTAGAGGGGGAGACCAGTTTTGAGGACGAGCTATACGGAACCATTACGGTACCCAATCAGGAATTAGACGATATGATTCTGATTAAGTCGGACGGGTATCCCACCTATAATTTTGCCAATGTGGTAGACGATCATTTAATGGGCATAACCCATGTGGTCAGGGGACAGGAGTATCTGTCTTCTTCGCCTAAGTATGAGCGGCTTTACAAAGCCTTTGGCTGGGAGGTTCCCAAATATATTCACTGTCCGACTATTACCAACGAGGAGCACCAGAAGCTTTCTAAGCGCAGCGGACATTCCTCCTATGAGGATTTGTTGGAGCAGGGATTTCTGACGGAGACGATTGTGAACTTTGTGGCCCTGCTTGGCTGGAGCCCGGAGGACAACCAGGAGATTTTTTCTTTGGAGGAGCTGGTGAAGGCCTTTGACTACCACCATATTTCCAAATCTCCGGCGGTCTTTGATATGGTTAAGCTCCGGTGGATGAATGGGGAATATATTAAGGCGATGGATTTTGACCGGTTTAAGGAGATGGCCCTTCCCTATGTGAGGGAAGTAATTACAAGGGATGTGAAGGTGGACGCCATTTTAGAGTTGGTGAAGACCAGAATCGAGGTATTTCCGGATATTAAGGAACACATTGATTTCTTTGAGGAACTGCCGGATTATGACATTGCCCTTTACACCCACAAGAAAATGAAGACCAATCCGGAAAATTCTTTGGAGATTCTGAAGGAAGAATATGAGATACTAAAAGGGGTGCA
The DNA here is from genome assembly GCA_947629565.1 of uncultured Lachnospiraceae bacterium. Lineage (GTDB taxonomy): Bacteria > Bacillota > Clostridia > Lachnospirales > Lachnospiraceae > CAG-590. Next base: position 9,968 of record CANREG010000055.1, on the reverse strand, counting down.
GGACTGGAACATAGATGTGCTCCACGACACCCTTATGGATTATATCGCTGACAAAGGAATCAAAAACGGTACCGGCCTGTGGCCTGTGCGGACGGCTGTGTCAGGCAAGCAGATGACGCCGGGCGGCGCTTTTGAGATTATGGATATTTTAGGCAGGGAGGAATCCCTGCGCCGCATACAGATTGGAATTGAAAAGTTAGAACAGGCAGTATAGGAAAGGAGCGTCTATGCCGGATTTTAATGAAGGCCAGTTGGCAGCCATTCATCATGTGGACGGCCCCATGCTGGCATTGGCAGGTCCGGGTTCCGGAAAGACAACGGCGATGGTATATCGCATTCAATATCTGATACAAGAGGCGAAGATTTCCTCTTCCCGTATTCTGGTGATTACTTTTACAAGAGTCAGCGCAAGGGAGATGGAACAGCGGTTCTTAAAATTAATGAAGGGTTCTGAATGTCACTGTACATTCGGGACTTTTCATTCTGTCTTTTTTTCCATATTGAAACGGGCCTATGGGTATCAGTCAGGGAACATTTTGACGGAGGAGGAAAAGTACAATCTGATCCGGGATATCCTGCGAAAGAGAAACATTGAAGCGGATGACGAGGAGGAAATAATTGGTTCTGTAATCCGGGAAATGGGACTGATGAAGGGAGACATGATTGACCTTCAGCATTTTTATTCCTCCTGTCTGGGGGAGGAGGTATTCCGGGAGGTTTACCGGGAATATGAGCGGAAGGTGTCCGAGGCGGGAAAACTGGATTTTGATGATATGATGGTGTACTGTTATGAGCTTTTAAAGGCAAGGCCGGATATCCTTGCAAAGCTGCAGAAACAGTATGCCTATATTCTGGTAGATGAGTTTCAGGATATCAACAAGATTCAGTATGAGATTACAAAGCTGTTAGCGGCGCCCGGCAACAATCTGTTTATCGTGGGAGACGACGACCAGAGCATATACGGATTCCGCGGGGCAAGACCGGAGATTATGCTGAATTTTAAGAAGGATTATCCGAATGCGGTCGAGACGCTTTTGGATGTCAATTACCGGTGCAGCCGCAATATTACGGAAGGGGCGCTTCGTTTAATTGCCAATAACCGGATACGGTTTGACAAGCGGATTGTGAGCAGCCGGGGCTATGTGGAGCCTATTCAGGTGCATCATATGAAAAACATTGCCCAGGAAAATGAACATGTTCTGGATATGATTCAAAAATACAGGGACGAGGGTGTTTCCTTGCAGGATATGGCGGTGATTGTCCGCACGAATGTGCAGGCCCGCCCTATTGTCAATAAACTGATGGAGTATAATATTCCCTTTCAGGTGCGGGATAAGGTTCCCTGCATTTATGACCATTTTACGGTAAGAAATATTTTTGATTATATCCGACTGGCTTTGGGAAACCGGGAGAGGGGGCTTTTTCTGCGGATTATGAATAAGCCGAACCGGTATATTTCCAGAGAACTGTTGAGTGAGCCTTATGTGGACTTTGAGGAGCTGAAAAAAGCCTTTGGCAAAAAAGACTGGATGGCGGATCGGATTGAGCAGCTTGCATATGAGATGGAGATTCTTGCTGGGTTAAAGCCCTTTGCCGCAGTAAATTTTATCCGGAAGGCCATCGGCTATGACGCATATCTTGAAGAGTATGCAAAGTACCGGCATATGAATGTCGAGGATTTGTTAAGCGTATTGGATGAGTTAAGGGAGCTGGCGAGACAGTATGAAAGCTATTCTGACTGGTTCGCAGGCGTTGAGCAGTACAGAAAGGACTTAGAGGAACACACGAAAATGGCGGGGAAAAATGAGCAGAGCGGGATTACCGTTACCACCATGCACAGCGCAAAAGGACTGGAATTTGACGCCGTATTTCTCTTAGAGGCCAATGAGGAACTGACGCCTTACAAAAAAGCGGTCAAACCGGAAGAGCTTGAGGAGGAGCGGAGAATGTTCTATGTGGCGATGACCAGAGCCAAAAATCATCTGCATATCTATGAGGTGAAGGAGTATTACAACAAAGAACTCCCGCCCTCCCGTTTTCTGGACGAGGTATTAGTCGAGGAGCCGCTTTAGGTTTACCACTCCGGCGCCCTGGATATTATAGGGAAGGAATGGAACCGGATAGGCGGCGTCCATCAGCCGGATTTTAATCTGGTCGTTGGTAAGCATGGGATACCGCTGCAGCAGCAGGGCGCAGCTTCCACTGATAAAAGGAACGGACATGGAGGTGCCGTTTTTTACGCTGTAACCGCCCCCGGGTTTGGTGCTTAGAATATGCAGTCCCGGCGCTACCAGTTCCGGCTTGGAGATATAGGGAAGCAGGGGACCGGCGGAGGAAAAATGCCCTCCGTCATAGGAGCCTACGGTAATGACCTTGCGGCAGTTGCCGGGCGCTAAGATGGAGTTGGGGGAAGGCCCATTGTTGCCGGCAGAGCAGCAGATAACAAGACCCTCCTCCCAGAGCTTTGTCACCCACAGATTTAACCGGTTGTTTTCCTGCCGCAGTTCCCGGCGGTTGCCGCCTACGGAGATATTTACTACTTTTATATCGTATTCCCGGTAATGGGCTAACAGCCATTGGATGCTTTCAATGAATCTGTCCATGGAGCCGTTGCCCTGCCGGTCGAGAACCTTTAACGCCACTAAGTTGCACTCCGGGGCAATGCCGATTTTAGAGGAGCCGATAATGCCGGTTACATGGGTGCCGTGAGTAAAATCATCATAGGGGGCTGTCCGTCCCCCGATAAAATCGTGAAAGGCAAGAATACGGCTACTGGCAATGTCGGGGTGAGGGGCAAGGCCGGAATCTAACACGGCAACGGTAACATTTTTACCCGTGAGCCCCATTTTATGGAAATAGCCTGCACCTGACAGGCTGACTGGAATTTTGGGAGAAGCAGACAATCTGATACACCTCAGCTCTTTACAAATAGGAATTTTCCGATTATATTAGTAATATATGTTGTTTTTCCAGATTCGGTTATGGATATTTTGAAAATAAGGCTGCCGCAATCCATTGCGTCAGACAATGGGTGATTCACGCCGGCAGGAGAAAATGAGCAGGGAGGCAGGCAGATGTTAAAGAGGAGTATCCGGGTGGAGATTGACGCCCTGATGAATGAGCTTAAAATGAACCTTGAAAATAATTATAAGGATTTGGCCCATGACGCTTTGAAAAAACTTCATGCAACCTTGGAGCAGCATCATGCAGACGGGCAGTTAAAGGACAAGGACTACAATAAATATAAAAAGATTGCAGATGAGTATTCCGCTAAGATGGCGGACTATCATCACTGATAGGGGGCACTTTTGTGAAGTCTTGGATATCGGGGCTGTTATTGGCTGTGCTGGTAATATTCCTGGCGGGATGTAAGTTAGAGCCGCAAAATACAAGAAATTTTGTGGAAGAGGATAAGCTGGCAGTGGTGACTACCATTTATCCCATGTATGATTTTGTAAAGAATATTGCCGGGGATCAGGCGGAGGTTATCAATCTGGTACCGGCGGGAATGGAGCCGCATGATTTTGAACTGTCCACCGGGGATATGCGGCTTTTGGAACAGGCGGAGGTCTTTGTGTATAACGGCGCAGGAATGGAACATTTTGTGGATAAGACTTTAGAGGCGCTTGACAATGACCGTCTGCTGACGGTGGAGGCTGCGGCAGGGATTTCTGCAGAGACGACAGAGGAGGGGCATAAAGACCCTCACACATGGCTGAGCGTGGCTAACGCCATTGTGGAGGCAGAGGCCATTAAAGAGGCGCTGATACAGGCAGACCCGGCAAACCGGGAATATTATGAGGAGCGCTTTGCGGCCTACAGGGACAGATTGGAGAAACTGGATGAGCGGTATCGAAAGGAACTGTCCGCTTGTGCGGGGGATACCATTGTGGTGGCCCATGAAGCTTTTGGCTATCTGTGCAGGGAGTATGGACTTAAACAGGAGGCCATAGAAGGGCTTACTGCGGATTCGGAACCGGATTCCGCCAGGATGCGGGAGATAATCGATTTGTGCCGGAGGCAGGATATCCGGGTGATTTTTTTTGAGGAGCTGGTCAGTCCCAAGGTGGCGGAGGCCATTGCCGATGAGGTGGGAGCAAAGACACTGGTGCTAAATCCCATTGAGGGGTTAAGCGGCGGACAGCAGGAGCAGGGACTTGATTATATCGGACTTATGGAAGAGAATTTAGAGGCTTTAAAACAGGCGTTACAATAGACAGGAGGCTATGTTATGACAATGGATATTGTTGCACTGGCAATCAGTGTGGTAATCAGTTTTATCATTCCCGTTATTATTTTTCTCTGCATACTGGCAAAGGGAAAGGGGCAAAGATTATCGTTGTTTCTGCTCTTTTTGGCGGGGGCGGCCATCTATGCCGCCATGGAATGGGGATTGAAAGAGCATGGCCTTGCGTGGCTGTTTAATCATACGGATTTTGACAAATTTATGGACGCCCATTATATATGGTATCTTTTGGCGGTGGCTTTGGCGGGGTCTCTCCTTGTATTGCTGCCCATATGGCTTTTGTGCATGGGTATGAAGAAACAGGTTTCGTTTTTGCAGGGAATTGCATTGGGACTTGGATATACCATGACAGAGTCTATACTGCTGATTGGAATCCGCAGCGTCAATACAATCATCGAGATTGTAAAGGGTTCTGAGGCGGAGATGAATGCCGGCACGGCGGAATTATTCCTGACAGGCTATGAAAGAATTTTGATGTCTGTCATTCAAATCGGGATTTTTGTGGTTCTGATTTATTTTATTAGGGAACGAATGGCAGGCAGAGGACTTTTCCTCACCGTATTTTGCCATATGTTAGCGGCGTTTCTGCCGGGATTTTTCATTGCCTTTTCCCTGCCCGATTTGTTGGAGGTGTATGACAGGAAAATGGCGCTGATTCTGGTCTATGTGGTGCTGACGGCGGCGGCTATAACCAGTGGCGTTATATTATACAGCCTTCATGATGCATTAACCGGGAAGGAGAAACAATAATCTGCTGTCTTTTTCTGGGAAAAAGGCTTGAAATATGTGGAAAGAAATGGTACAGTACTAGTCGAGCGGTATTCTTATGGAAACTGCATCGAGTGATAAGTGTTGTCACACAGAGAATCCGGTTTGGCCGGAGACAGGGGGTGATGACATGAAAATAGGTTTTATTGGCGCCGGAAGAGCGGGCTGCAGCCTGGGCAAATATTTTGCCCTTCATTCCAGACAGGCGGGCTTATGCGTTACCGGTTACTACAGTTTGATTGAGGAGGAAGCCAGATGGGCGGCGGCCTTTACGGACTCTGCGTTTATGGAAAGGGCGGAGGATGTGGCTGCGGTCAGTGACGCTATAATTCTATCGACTCCGGATGGAGCGGTAAGAACAGTGTGGGAATCCTTAGACAAGGAAAAGATTCAGGGCAGGATTATCTGCCATTTGAGTGGCTCCTTATCATCCGATGTATTTTCAGGGATAGAGAACTTTGGCGCATATCCGGTTTCTATCCATCCAATGTTTGCGTTCAGCGACAAAGAATCCGTTTATCAGCAATTACATCATGTATGTTTTACCTTAGAGGGACACCCCTATGCGGTTGCAAAATGGCAGAATATATTTGCGGCTTTGGGGAATGAGGTTTGTGTCATCCAAAAAGAGATTAAGAAGAAATACCATGCGGCGGCCAGTTTCCTGAGCAACAATGTGCTCGCCGTCTTGTCCACAGGTTATGAACTCTTAGAGGACTGCGGCTTTACCCCGGAACAGGCAAGGCGTTTCAGCAGTATGCTGGTTCGCAATAATATAGACCATGCCATAGAAAGGGGCTGCGTGGAGGCGCTGACCGGTCCTGTGGAACGGGGAGACGCCGATACGGTAAGGGGACATCTTTCTGTGTTAGACGAGGAACAAAAAATGCTGTATAAAGCCTGCGGCAGGCGGCTGTTAGCGCTGGCCGGAGAAAAAAATCCGGAAAGGGATTATGTGCAGATACGGCAGGAATTATGAGAAGATATGCCAAGAATTGTGAGTGGATATGATAAGCGTATATGCCAGGAATTGTGAGCGGATACGGTGGAAATTATGATAATGGGAACGCTTGCGGGACATAAATGCTAAATGAAATAATAGGTTCCGGGAGATAAGGAGGACAAGATGAAAAATACGGTTTTGACATTTCAGCAGGCAAAGGAAAAGGGCGAAAAGCTGTCCATGCTGACAGCCTACGATTATTCCACAGCGAAGCTGGTGGATGAGGCGGGAATCAATTCCATATTAGTGGGAGATTCCTTAGGGAATGTGATATTGGGATATGAAGATACTATTTCGGTGACCATGGAGGATATGATTCACCACTCTGCGGCAGTGGCAAGAGGGGCGAAGGAGGCGCTGGTTGTCTGCGATATGCCCTTTATGAGCTACCAGACCTCTGTATATGACGGGGTGGTTAATGCAGGACGGCTGATGAAGGAAGGCCGGGCCGGAGCGGTCAAGTTAGAAGGGGGACAGGAGGTTGCTCCGCAGATTAAGGCCATTGTGTCGGCGGGCATACCGGTCTGCGCCCATCTGGGACTTACGCCTCAGTCCATCAATGTCTTTGGCGGCCATAAGGTGCAGGGAAAGACCGAGGCTGCGGCAAAGAAGCTTATCGAGGATGCAAAAGCTGTGGAGGAGGCGGGCGCCTTTGCCGTTGTGCTGGAATGTGTTCCCGCAAAGCTGGCGCAGTTAGTCACGCAATCCCTGCATATTCCGACGATTGGAATCGGGGCGGGCAATGTATGCGACGGGCAGGTTCTTGTCTATCAGGATATGCTGGGTATGTTTTCTGATTTTACGCCGAAGTTCGTGCGGCGGTTTGCGGATATCGGGAGCGTGATGAAGGAAGCGTTTGCCGCCTATGACCGGGCGGTAAAGGACGGTAGCTTTCCGGGGAAGGAGCATGAGTACGCCATCAGTGATGATGTGATTGAGAAATTATATTAACTGTGGTAGAAATATTAAAGTGTGTGGCGGCTGCGGGGATAAACATACCATCGCAGGCGACACTTGCGTTCTGTTTTGCACGCAACGGTACATAAGGCGCTGCTTCGCACCGCCTAAGTACCGGCGTGCAAAAAGGCGCCTGCTTTTGGTATTGTTTATCCCCCACAGCCGAATTTACTTTGTTGGGAGCCTTATAAGAGAATGAGTTTTTACTTGCTTTGCTGCTTGTGTTAGGTGTATTGCGGTATAGAAGAACGTGGATTGATGATATATAAGGTTTTCAATGGAAGGACAGAGAGGTTTCAGTGGGAAGGGGAAGTCGGTAATAGATATGATATGAGATTCCAGAGGAATGAAAGGAGATACGAGATGGAGATTTCAGGTTCGATTAAAGATACGAGGGAAATGGTAAAGGCGTGGAAGGCAAAAGGGCTTAAGGTTGCGTTAGTGCCGACCATGGGATATCTGCACGAGGGACATAAAAGCCTGATTGACCGGGCAAGAACAGAAAATGATAAGGTGGTTGTCAGCATTTTTGTCAATCCCATGCAGTTTGGTCCGGGCGAGGATTTAGATTCTTATCCCAGGGATTTAGACCGGGATGCGGCAATCTGTGAAAAGGGTGGGGTGGATTTGATTTTCCATCCGGAGGTGGAAGAGATGTACGGTCCGGATTTCTGTGCTTATGTGGATATGCACACTTTGCCGGAAAAGCTTTGCGGCGCAAGCCGTCCGGTGCATTTTCGGGGCGTGCAGACGGTGGTGAGCAAGCTGTTTCACATTATCCCGGCGGACCGGGCTTATTTCGGGCAGAAGGACGCCCAGCAGCTTGCCATTATCCGGAGAATGGTTATAGATTTGGATTTTGATATTGAGATTATCGGCTGCCCCATTATAAGGGAGGAGGACGGTCTGGCTAAAAGCTCCCGGAATACCTATCTTTCCGGAGAGGAGAGAAAGCAGGCTGTCATTTTGAACCAATCCTTAGAGGAGGCCATGAAAGCCATTGACGCCGGAGAAACGGACGCCGGTAAGGTAAAGGATATTATCACAAAGACTATTGAAAGCTGTCCGCTTGCGAAGATTGATTATGTGGAAGTGGTAAGCTTTGATACCATACAGCCGGTGGAGAAGGTGGAGGGACCGGTGCTTATCGCCATTGCGGTATATATCGGGACTACCCGTCTGATTGATAACCGGATTTTAAATGCGTAAAACGCTGTCCAAGGGAGGATAAAGATATGTTTATCAATATGTTAAAGGGAAAAATTCACCGCGCCACAGTCAAACAGGCGGAGCTTCACTATGTGGGCAGCATTACCGTAGACCCGAAACTTTTAGAGGCGGCGGGAATTTTGGAATACGAGTATGTCCAGATTGTGGATGTGGAAAACGGCAGCCGTTTTGAGACCTATACTATAGCCGGGGAGCCGGACAGCGGCATGATCTGCCTAAACGGAGCCGCTGCAAGACAGGTGGCTGTGGGAGACCATATCATCATCATGTCCTATGCGCAGATGACGCCGGAGGAGGCGAAAGAGCATAAACCCAATGTGGTATTTGTAGATGAGGAAAACAAGATTCGGGAAATTTCCCGGTACGAAAAATATGGAGAGTTAAGCCCTAAATACTAAACACCGGTTACGGTTGTATGTTGGCAGTCTCCATAGCGTTTCGTGGATTTTGCAGTAACGGATACAAAAATATTATATGAGCAGGAGAAAACTATGTTAGAGGGAAAAACAGTCGTATTAGGCGTTACCGGTTCCATCGCCGCCTATAAAATTGCAAATCTGGCAAGTATGCTGGTAAAACAGCACGCAGACGTCCATGTGATTATGACGGAAAACGCCGTCAATTTTATTAATCCCATTACCTTTGAAACACTGACTTCCAATAAATGTCTGGTGGACACTTTTGACCGGAATTTCCAGTACAATGTGGAGCATGTGGCGCTGGCGAAACGGGCGGATTTATTTATGGTGGCGCCGGCCTCCGCCAATGTGATTGGCAAGATTGCCGGCGGCATTGCCGACGATATGCTGACCACCACGATTATGGCCTGTAAAGCGCCAAAACTGATTGCGCCGGCCATGAACACCAATATGTTTGAAAATCCCATTGTACAGGATAATATCAGGAAGCTGGAACAATACGGTTATGAAATAATTTCCCCGGCTACGGGATATCTGGCGTGCGGTGATACCGGTGCGGGTAAGCTGCCTTCAGAGGAAACCTTATTTTCCTATATCATGAGGGAGCTGCACTATGAAAAGGACATGGCAGGGAAAAAGGTTTTGGTAACGGCAGGCCCCACGATAGAGGCCATTGATCCGGTTCGTTTTCTTTCCAATCATTCCACGGGAAAAATGGGCTATGCTATCGCTAAGTGCGCCATGGAGCGGGGAGCCGAGGTAACTTTGGTTACGGGAAAGACCGCCCTTCCCCTGCCGCCCTTTGTAAAGGTGATTTCTGTGGTCAGCGCAAGTGATATGTATGAGGCGGTAAAGGCCAACAGCAAAGAGGCGGATTATATCATCAAGGCCGCCGCAGTGGCGGATTATACACCGGCGGTGGCAGCAGAGGATAAGATTAAAAAGTCCGGAGAGAATATGAATATTTCCTTAGTGCCAACGGAGGACATTCTGAAATATTTAGGCGAGCATAAAAAGCCGGGACAGGTGCTCTGCGGATTTGCCATGGAGACGAAGGATCTGCTGGAAAATGCAAAGAAGAAGTTAGAGAAGAAAAACGCAGATATGATTGTGGCCAATAACCTAAAGGTAGAAGGCGCAGGCTTTGGAACGGATACCAATGTAGTCACCCTGATTAAGAGAGATGGGGTAAAGGAGCTGCCCCTGCTTTCCAAAGAACAGGTGGCAAAAGCCGTTCTGGATGAGCTAATAAAACTTTAAATCATTTATGGGGCTGTCGCTTTAACGAATGAGAATTCGTGAAGCGGCAGCTTCTTTTTCTCTGTTTTTAGCGTAAAATCCAATG
>CANREG010000054.1 GCA_947629565.1 uncultured Lachnospiraceae bacterium | reverse complement strand
AGGGGCTGCAAATGTTTCCCAGCCACCCCTTCCCGGCGCGAGTTCTTCGTAAGCGCGTGCAATCTAATATGCAGGAGGACCCGGCAGCAGGATTTCTTAAAACCGATGGCAGTGCGGGAAAATGGGAAAGGATTATCCGGCGGCGGTTTTAAAAATAAAAACTTAGGGATAATAGAGAGGTATCCGTTAAAACGGCGGGATAAATATGTGGGGAAGGGTTATGTTTAAAGTTTTTTGTAAAAGGATTGCAAAATAATGGGTAGATTTGGTATACTATAGTACATATGAGTAGTTTGTCAGTCACAAGGTGGCGAAGGAGGAGTGGATATGGCAGCAGATGTACAGAGTAGTGGTAACTATAATGTGAAAGAGACGAGTACGCTTGGGGATATTCAGATTGCAGATGAGGTAATTGCGATTATTGCCGGCTTAGCGGCAACAGAGGTGGAAGGGGTAGCCAAGATGTATGGCAACATTCCCAATGAACTGGTAAGCAGGCTGGGAATGAAGAACCTTTCTAAAGGCGTTAAGGTGTTTGTCACACCGGAGAATGTGAAGGTGGACTTATCCTTAGAGTTGAAATACGGATACAGCGTTATGGACGTGTCAAAAGAGGTTCAGGAGAAAGTAAAGCAGGCAATCGAGACAATGACCGGGTTAGAGGTATCAGAGATTCGGGTGCGGATTGCAGGCGTGGCAATTGACAAGGAAGAGAAGGCAAAAGCATAATACGGAGTTAATAAGGCTGCTTTGGCACATATTCCATGTGGCGGAAGGCAGCCTTATTCCTGTTATGCAATGGACCGGCGCATATCGGGAGAACGTCATTTTGCAGGGGCTTGATTTGGGATGACAGAGAGGAAAATTTATGTTAAAAGGTAAGATACGCGAGGAAGTATTTAAAATTTTATTTCGGGAACCTTTTGTGGAAAATGGGGAGATGGAAGAGCAGATAGAATTTTCCATGGAGGAGTTAGCCGGTAAAAGTCCGGAAAATCAGGAATATATCAGAAACAAGACGAAGGGAATATTGGAAAAGCTTGAGACGATTGACCGGATTATCGAGGAAAACTGCGAGGGTTGGAACTTAAACCGGATTGGAAAAGCGGAGATTACGATTATGCGGATTGCAGTTTATGAAATGCTGTTTGAAGAGGAGATACCTCATAAGGTGGCGATCAATGAGGCTGTCGAGCTTAGCAAGACATACTGCGGCGAGGAGGCCAAAGGCTTTATTAATGCGGTTCTTGGAAAGGCAGCAAAGAGCATAGAGGGAGAATAATGGGGACAATCTATTCTGTTTCACAGATTAATATGTACATAAAGAATATGTTTGCCAATGACTGTCTGCTTCGCAATGTGCAGATTAAAGGGGAACTGTCCAACGTGAAATATCATCGTCCTTCCGGGCACATTTATTTTACCTTAAAGGAAGCGGGAAGCATGATTTCCGGAGTCATGTTTGCCTCAGCGAAAAAGGATGGACTTGACTTTACCTTAGAAGACGGACAAAGTGTGATTATTTCTGGTAATGTGGCGGTTTATGAAAGGGACGGCAAATACCAGATTTATGCCAGGAGCATACAAAAAGAGGGACTGGGGCATCTCTATGAAGCCTATGAACGTCTGAAACAAAAGCTTTATGAAGAGGGGCTTTTTGATTTTGAGAATAAAAAAGATATCCCGAAGTATCCCAAAAAGGTAGGCATTGTCACCGCCGGAACCAGCGCGGCAATTCAGGATATTAGAAAGATTTCCAGGGAGAGAAATCCCTATGTCCAGCTTTATTTGTATCCGGCTAAGGTACAGGGCGAAGGCGCGGCAGAGACGATTGTAAAGGGAATTGAGACGTTAGACGGCTTGGGGCTTGATACCATTATCATAGGAAGGGGCGGCGGCTCCATTGAGGATTTGTGGGCCTTTAATGAGGAGATTGTGGCAAGGGCCATTTACCGGGCCAGGACGCCGATTATATCCGGTACCGGACATCAGAGTGATACGACCATTGCAGATTATGCGGCGGATTTAAGGGCTGCGACGCCGAGTGATGCCATTGCCCAGGCAATACCGGAAGCGGCTGCTATTATGGGACGGCTCGAACAGTATGAAGCCGGAATGAAACAGGTAATAAACCGAAAGCTGGTTATGGCCGGGCAGCGGCTTTCCATGTTGTCTGCCCGGTTGGACAGCCGTTCCCCGCAGGCAAGGCTGAACAACCAGAAGATATATTTAGATTCCCTGCAGGATAAGCTGCATCAGGGCATGGAGGGAAAAATGACCGAAATCCGTCATCAATTTGTCCTTTTGTCTTCCAAGTTACGGGGATTAAGGCCGTCCGTCCGGTTTGAACGGACAAAACACAGATATGAGCTTTTGCTTGCCAGACTTCATGCTTTAAGTCCCACGGCTAAGCTAAGCGGCGGATTTGGATATATTGAGCAGGAAGATGGCAGCGTCATTCAATCCGTGAAAGACGTTAAGGAAAAAGATACCTTCCGGGTTACCCTTCATGACGGGAGCTTTACCGGAAAGGTAACCGAAATCAGAGAGAAAAAGGAGGCAGAGCATGGCGGCAGCACAGAGTAAACAGACAAAGAAAAAAGCGGAAACAAAGGAGCAGGAATTTCATTTGGAGGAAGCTTTTCAGAAGATAGAAACAATTATTGAAAAGCTGGAGGCAGAGGATGTTTCCCTAAAGGAATCCATGGAATTATATGCGCAGGGAGTTAAGCTGGCAACGCGCTGTAAGGAAGAACTGACCGGCATTGAAAAAGAAATCATTTTGATTGATGAAAAATTTAATGTAGAAGAGGAATAAATATGGATTTTGAACAGGAATTGCAGAAAAAGACAGAGATGGTTGAACATATCATCAAAGAATATATGCCACGGGACGCGGCGTTTCAAAAAACAGTGGTGGAGGCTATGGAATACACGATGTCAGCCGGTGGCAAGCGAATCCGCCCGGTGCTTATGATGAGCAGCTACGAGCTGTCAGGCGGACGGGACAAGCTTATAGAACCCTTTATGGCGGCGATAGAGATGATTCACACCTACTCCCTGATTCATGATGATTTACCGGCGTTGGATAACGACGATTACCGGAGAGGAAGAAAGACGGCCCATATCGTGTATGGGGAGGCCATGGCGATTCTTGCAGGGGACAGCCTGTTAAACTATGCCTATGAGACGGCGGTTAAGGCGTTTGACCTTCTGGAAAGCAAATATGCTGCAAGTGCAGGATTACCGGACCGGGGATCAGAAGAATTAAGAAATGAGTTAAGGGAACGAAAGCAGGTGGAGCAGGCTTTGGCAATCCTTGCGGCAAAGCCCGGCATTTACGGCATGATTGGCGGGCAGGTGGCGGATGTGGAGCTGACCGGCTCCGTACTGAATGAGGAGCAGCTTACCTTTATTTACGAAAATAAGACGGGCGCTTTAATTGAAGCTTCTATGCTCATTGGGGGAATCTTAGCAGGGGCAGAAGAAAGCGCCATTGAAAAGCTTCAAAAAGTGGCGTATAATATTGGAATGGCATTTCAAATACAGGACGACATTTTAGATGAGACGGCAACCTTTGAGGAATTGGGAAAACCGATTCACAGTGATGAAAAGAATGAAAAGGTTACTTATGTGACGCTGCACGGCATAGACGCGTCCAAAAAGGAAGCAGAGCGCCTGTCAAAGGAGGCTGTGAGCCTGCTTAATTCCTTTGGACCGGATGCGGAATTTTTGACAGAGCTTACCGGATATCTCATACATAGAAAGAATTAGAAAAGGCTTGGAATCAGGATGAAACGATTAGATAAGATTAAGGGACCCAATGATATCAAACAATTTGAAGATGAGGAGCTAGAGCCGTTAGCGGAGGAGATTCGCACATTTTTATTGGAGCATGTCTCTAAGACAGGCGGGCATTTAGCCTCAAACCTTGGCTGCGTGGAACTTACCATGGCGCTGCATCTTGCGTTAAACCTCCCGGAGGATAAGATTATCTGGGATGTAGGGCATCAGAGCTACACGCATAAGATTCTGACCGGAAGAAAGGATCAGTTTGACACCCTGCGCCAGTTTGGGGGAATGAGCGGTTTTCCCAAAGGGGTGGAGAGCGAGACGGATATTTTTGATACGGGACACAGTTCCACCTCCATATCCGCGGCAATCGGTATGGCGGAGGCCAACGAGCTGGAGAATATTAAGGGAACGGTTGTTGCGGTAATCGGGGACGGTTCCTTTACCGGCGGGCTGACCTATGAAGCCCTTAACAATCTGGCCAGATTAAAGAGCAGCTGCATGATTGTATTAAATGACAACGAGATGTCCATTGATGAAAATGTGGGCGGCATGTCTAATTATCTCAACAAGATTCGTGTGGGACAGGCTTACAATGAAGTGAAGTCCAGCGTGGAAAAGGGACTGATGAATATCCCTGCCATTGGCGAGGGAATTGCCAAAGCGGTGAAGCGCGGTAAGGACAGCATCAAGGGACTGCTGGTTCCGGGTATGTTCTTTGAGGATCTGGGCATCACCTATATCGGTCCGATTGACGGACATAATATTCTCAAGATGGTGGAGACCTTTGAGGCGGCAATCCGGCTGAAACGCCCGGTGGTGGTGCATGTGAAGACCGTAAAGGGCAAGGGATACCGCTATGCGGAACGGCATCCCCAGCATTTTCATGGCGTGGAGCCCTTTGACTTAAAGACAGGAAAGCCTTTGTTAAAAAAAGAAAAGATGAGCAATACGGATGTGTTCGGGAAAAAGCTGTTAGCGCTTGGTGAAGAATATCCCAAGCTGGTGGCAATCACTGCCGCCATGGCTTCCGGAACCGGTTTGGAGCGGTTTGCCAATGTATATCCCAAACGTTTTTTTGACGTGGGAATTGCGGAGCAGCATGCGGTTACCTTTGCGGCAGGTCTTGCCAAAGCGGGGATGGTGCCGGTAGTGGCAGTCTATTCATCATTTTTGCAGAGAGCTTACGACCAGATTTTACATGATGTCTGCCTGCAAAAGCTCCATGTGATATTTGCCATTGACCGTTCCGGTTTAGTAGGGCAGGACGGCGCCACCCACCAGGGAATTTTCGATACGGCGTACCTGACGCAGATTCCCAATATGACGGTGTTAGCCCCGAAGAACCGGTATGAGCTTAGTCTGTCCATGGATTACGCCATGGAATTTGACGGTCCCATTGCCATTAAGTACAGCCGGGGAACGGCTTTCGACGGGCTGAAGGAGCAGTTAGCGCCCATAGAATACGGGAAAAGCGAAGTTTTATTTGAAGGAGAAAAGGTTGCCTTAATTGCGGTGGGAAATATGGTGGAGACTGCCGCTTATGTATATGACAGGCTTTTGGAAAAAGGAAAGAGGATTACGCTGGTCAATGCCCGGTTTGTGAAACCTTTGGATGAAGACCTTTTACGAAAACTTTCGGAGAATCATTCGGTCGTCATCACCTTAGAGGAGCATGTCAGCGGAGGGGGATACGGACAGGCAGTGTCCGCATTTTATATGCAAAATGATATCCGGAATATCCGGGTGCACAACTTAAATGTGGGAGACGCTTTTGTAGAGCATGGAACCGTAGCCCAGTTGAGAAAGATGTTAGGCATTGATGCAGACGGGGTATTAGAGACATTGGAGCGGTATTTATGAAAGAACGGTTAGATGTGCTTTTGGTAAGCAGGGGGCTTGCCCCCTCCAGGGAAAAAGCAAAGGCGATTATCATGTCCGGAATTGTCTATGTGGACGGACAAAAGGAGGACAAGGCGGGGGCGTCCTTTGAAGATCAGGTGCAGATTGAAGTAAAGGGAAATCCCCTTCCCTATGTCAGCCGGGGCGGCCTGAAGCTGGAAAAGGCGATGTCATGCTTCTTTCTTGATTTGACAAACCAGGTGTGCATGGATGTAGGCGCCTCCACCGGAGGATTTACAGACTGTATGCTGCAAAACGGAGCGGCAAAAGTCTATTCCGTGGATGTGGGATATGGACAGTTAGACTGGAAGCTGCGGCAGGACGAGCGGGTGGTATGCATGGAAAAGACCAATATCCGTTATGTGACGCCGCAGGATATAGCGGAGCCGCCCTCCTTTGTTTCCATTGATGTGTCCTTTATTTCCTTAACGAAGGTGTTAGAGCCGGTAAAAAATCTGATGACAAAAGAGGGGCGGCTTGTCTGCCTGATTAAACCCCAGTTTGAGGCGGGCAGGGAAAAGGTAGGAAAAAAAGGCGTGGTCAGGGACCAGCAGGTGCACAGGGAGGTAATTGAAATGGTAATCGATTATGCAAAGTCCATAGAACTGACTCCCTTGGGTTTGGAATTTTCTCCGGTTAAGGGGCCGGAGGGCAATATTGAGTATCTGCTGTATCTGACTAAGAATCCGGCGGACCAGGCGGGAGATATCCAGGCAGACGCAGTTGTCGCGGCGTCCCACAAGGCGTTAGACCGCAGTTAGGCACCCTGTGGTGCTTGTGCGGCCGGGAGGTGATGAAATGAGAACATTTTTAATCGCAACCAATTATACAAAGGATGAAAACCTGATTCTGACAAAAAAGATTGAGGAATACATTGCCATGCATGGCGGAACCAGCCAGACGGTGGTAGGCGACACCAACGGAATTATCTCTTATGAGATTGAAGAAAACAGGGATTATGACTGTGTGATTGCCTTAGGGGGCGATGGGACCATTTTAAAGGTCAGCCGGGATTTGCGAGAGATGAATATTCCCATTGTGGGCGTGAATTTAGGGACGCTCGGATTTTTAACGGAGGTTGAGCCGGAACAGGTCTTTCCGGTTATTGACCGGCTGATGGCGGGGGATTATGAGATTGAGGAACGGATGAATATTCAGGGAGAGATTTACAAAGGCGGAGAAGGCGCGCCGCTGCTTAAGGATGTGGCGCTTAATGATATCGTTGTCTCCAGAGCGGGCTTTTCCAGGGTAATCGGTCTTAAGGTGTATGTGAACGGAAAGGTGATGGATATCTATGAAGCGGACGGTCTGATTGTCAGTACACCTACCGGCTCTACCGGCTATAATCTCTCGGCAGGAGGGCCGATTGTGTCGCCAAAGACGGACCTGATGATTGTGACGCCGGTATCTCCCCATTCCCTGACATCTAAAAGCATTGTCTTTTCCAGCCAGGACGAAGTCGAGGTGGAGATTTTAAAAATGCGGAAGGCCCAGAAGGAGGAGGCCATTGTCAGCTTTGACGGGCAGCCGGGAACGCTGCTTTCCGCCGGGGACCGGATTTTGATTAAAAAGGCACAGCCGATTACGAAGATGGTTAAACTATTTGATGTCAGCTTTTATGAGGTTTTGCGCGAAAAAATTGCAAATCATTGGTAAATATGGAATCCATTGTTTTTAATCAATTCATTTGGAAAACGGAGTATGAGAATGAAGGAAATCAGGCAAAATAAGATTAAAGAAATTATAGAAAATCGGGATATCGAGACGCAGGACGAACTGTTGGCGGAGCTTTCCAAGGAGGGATTTTCCGTCACCCAGGCCACGATTTCGAGAGATATCCGGGAGATGAAGCTGACGAAGGTGTCCGGCGACGGCGGGAGACAGCGCTATGTGCTGATTCAAAATGAAGATACCGATGTGATGCAGAAGTATCATCAGGTATTGAGTGCAGGCATTTTGAATATGGACTATGCGGAAAATCTGATTGTCATCCGCACTGTGTCCGGCATGGCGATGGCGGTGGCGGCGGCTCTTGACAATATGAAGCTGCCGGGGCTTATGGGCTGTATCGCCGGGGACGACACCATTTTCTGCGCTGTCAGAAACAGCAGATATTGCAGGGAAATTATTGCCGGGATTAAAAAGGTAGCATCTGACGAATAAGTTGGAGGGAGCGTATGCTGTTAAATTTACATATTAAGAATATGGCGTTAATCGATGAGATTGACATTAATTTTTCTGATAACCTGAATATACTGACCGGAGAGACCGGCGCCGGAAAATCCATAGTAATCGGTTCTATCATGCTGGCTTTGGGCGGCAAGGCGCCGAAGGATTTTGTGAAGGCGGATGCGGAGTACGGTCTGGTGGAACTGTTATTTTCCGTGGGGGATGAAGAGATTATAGAAAAACTTAAGGAACTGGAGGTTCCGGATATCGGGGAAGGGGAGCTTGTGCTTTCGAGAAAGATTATGGGAACCCGCAGCGTCAGCAAGATAAACGGGGAGACCGTAACCCTTTCCAAGGTAAAGGAGGTGGCGGCCCTGCTTTTGGATTTGCACGCCCAGCACGAACACCAGTCTTTATTGGTACCGGCCAATCATTTAAAAATTCTGGACCGCTACGGCCAGGAAACTTTGGCGCCCATCAAGGAAAAAGTCGGCGGATTTTTTAAAGAATATACCAAATTAAAAAATGAGCTTTCTGAAAATACTATGAATGAGGAAGAAAAAAAGCGGCAGATGGATTTAATTGATTATGAGAGAAAGGAAATCGCCGCCGCGATGTTAAAGGAAGGGGAGGACGAGGAGTTAGAGCAGCTCTATAAGCGGGCCTCTAACAGCAAACATATTGCGGAGGGCATATCCGCCGCCTATGGCCTTACGGAGAATACGGCAAGAGAAGCGGTAGACCGGGCCTTACGGGAAATCCTGCCTCTTTGCGAATATGACGAAGCTCTCGGCAGGGCCGCAGATACGCTGACAACGGCTTCGGAACTGTTGGGAGATTTTGGCAGGGAGGCCAGACAATATCTGGAGGAGAATACCTTTTCCGAAGAGGAATTCCGCCAGACGGAGGAACGCCTTGATCTGATTAATCATTTAAAATCAAAATACGGAAAGACCATGGAAGAGGTGATTTCCTATGGGAAGGCTTTGGATGAGAAATATGAAAGCCTTTTGAATCAGGAAACATATCTGGCGCAGGTAAAAGAGCAGATGGAAGCGGCGGAGGAAAAGCTTGCGGCGGCCTGCGGGGAATTGAGCAGGGAGCGAAAGAAAGTGGCGGATAAGCTTTGTGGACAGATTCGCGAGGCGTTAGTGGACCTCAATTTTTTGGATGTGCGTTTCGATATGGTATTTGAACCTCTTTCCGGATACAGCGCAGAAGGCGCGGACAATCCTTATTTTATCATTTCCACCAATGTGGGCGAGGAGGAAAAGCCGCTCTGGAAGGTGGCCTCCGGCGGCGAGCTTTCCCGGATTATGCTGGCCTTAAAGTCCTGTCTTGCACAGGAGGATAAGGTGGAAACCTTGATTTTTGACGAGATTGACGTGGGAATCAGCGGGCGCACGGCCCAGATGGTGGCGGAAAAGATCTATAAAATCGGCGTCTGCCATCAGGTGATTTGCATTACGCATCTGCCCCAGATTGCGGCTATGGCGAATCATCACTACCTGATTGAAAAACAGGTAAATGATGGAAAGACCGTAACAGGAATTAAGCGTCTTGACCGGGAAGCGGAAATTATGGAATTGGCAAGGCTTATCGGCGGCGTGGAGATTACCGATACGGTTTTGGAAAGCGCAAGGGAAATGAAAGAATTGGCAGGTAAGGCAAAGGTTAACTGATTGAGATAGGAAAGATAACTCATAATAAATGTAAAGGCATTTATTATGGGTTATTTTTTTATGGAAGGAGAACCGCAATGCGTAAATATAAAATATTTTTAAAAACCCTGCTCACAGTGAATATCTTATTTGTCCTCGTGGTGGCCGGACTTGGATACCGGGCCGAACAGCGGGAGAAAAAGATTGCAGAGGTCAACAATACCTTAGAGACAAGGGCGGAAGATGGGAAAAATGAAATACCTGCAAAAGAGGAAACATTGGGAGGCAATACTGCCGCATGGAAAAAAACGACGTCGGGGGACAGTAAAACGGGAGACAAAGTCGTTCCCGTGGGACAGACTGTGGGGATATATATTAACACCAACGGCATTTTAGTCATTGATACCGGAGAGGTGACGGATATGGCCGGAGAAAAAACCACGCCGGCTAAAAACAAGCTGATGCCGGGAGACTATATAGTCAGCTTGAACGGTGAGAAAATGCAGACCAAAAAGAAATTAATTGAGGCTATCACGAACTGTAACGGCCAAGATCTTTTGTTTGGAGTCCGGCGGAAAGAGGAGTTCATTGAGGTCAAGGTGGAACCGGTGCAGACCGGAACGGATGAGTACAAGGTGGGAATCTGGGTGAGAGATGATTTGCAGGGGCTTGGCACAGTGACCTATGTGGATGATAATACGTTTGGAGCTTTAGGGCACAGTATTAACGACACAGATACCGGGAATCTTCTTGAGGTGTCCGGAGGCGAAATCTATGCGGCGGATATCTTTGGCGTGGAGAAGGGCAGCGCAGGAAGTCCGGGCGAGATTGAGGGGATGATTGCCTATGAGACGGAAAATGTGGTAGGAGAGATTGACGGGAATCAATTATATGGAATCTATGGAACCATTACGGATTCTTTTCAAAAAGAAATAGAGGGGGAGAAGGCTGTGGAGGTTGCCTCCGTGGATGAGGTGGAAATGGGAAAAGCCTATATTCAGTCCTGGGTGAGCGGAGAACGGCAGTTATATGAAATCGAAATTGTGAATCTGCATAAAAATGAGCATGGGGATCTGGAAATGGAGATTATGGTGACAGACGAGAACCTGATAGCCCTTACCGGAGGGATTGTTCAGGGCATGAGCGGCAGTCCCATTTTGCAAAACGGCAGGTTAATCGGAGCAGTAACCCATGTGTTTGTGGAGGAACCGAAAAAGGGATATGGGATTTTTGTTGAAACCATGCGGGAAAATGTGGTACAGGCGGCAAATTAGTTAAATACATGTAAACTATTTGTGTCGCTTTTTGTAAAAATGTGCGAATAGGATTTGGAATGTATTTTTATGATTTTAAAGGCTTTTCTGAATGTTACAATTAAAAAATTGTGTTGCGGCACAATTTTTTAATTGGCATTTGTCGTACCATTGTTGTGGGTTAACTTTAAAAAGCATTTTCCTTTTGATATAGTCATAAATGGTCGATGTCACAGTAATCGTGTCAATGGATGGAATTATTTGTGATGAATATTCATATAATTTAGGAGGGATGTATGATTAATGTAATGATTGGATATCATGATGCAATCATGCGAAGGAAAATGGAGGACGTTGTAAGGCGGCAGCCCCAATGTCATCTTTTGGGAACTTATGAAAAAGGGGATCAATTACTGTTACATATTCGTGAGGACATGCCAGACCTTGTAATATTAAATCCTGTAATGCCGAAATTGGACGGTATCGGGGTAATAGAAAAAATTCGTTCTGAAGCACAATTCGATAAAATCAGTTTTCTTTTAGTTGCAGCATCCCAACAGACAAAAGTTTTAAACGTATTAAAAAGCAGGCGGAATGTAAAATTTCTGCCTTGGGAAAATGATGAAAATACTTTGGAAAAGTGCATTATGGAAATACCGAAGAACAATAACCTGACGAATCGGACCGTACCAATTGAAGACATTGTAGTCAAACAGGGAAACAGAGAAAAGGATTTGAATCTTTTAGTGACACAGATGATTCATGAAATTGGCGTACCGGCCCATATCAAGGGTTATTTGTATTTACGGACGGCAATCATTATGGCCGTGGATAACATGGATATTTTAAATGCAGTAACCAAGCAGCTTTATCCGGACATTGCAAAGGAGTACGGAACAACGGATACAAGAGTCGAACGGGCAATTCGCCATGCCATTGAGGTGGCATGGGAGCGGGGAAATATCGACATGATACACGAATTGTTCGGATATACGATTCAGGCGGATAAGGGCAAACCGACCAACTCTGAATTCATTGCGCTTATGGCAGACAGAATTCGGTTAGACCAGTCCAAAGGCGGGGAGTAAATCGGTAATTGTTAAGGAAGCAGAAATATGCTGCAAAATGGGAGATAGGAGTATATTATATGAGAGAAAGCATGAAAATATTAATAGCTACCAGTCAGAGGCGGGAAGAGGTTCAGGCAATTATAGGACATATGAAGCAGTTTGAGTATGTGATCAAAGAGGTGGCGGAGCCTTACGAAAGAGTTGTTGAGAGTGTACAAGCAGTGGAGCCGGATATGGTTATTGCGGATATATGCTTGAAGGAAGGGGATGGAATCAGTCTCTTGCAGGAATGTAAGGAAATGGATAACAAAAGCATTAAATTTGTATTTCTTACTGATGTTTCCGCCCAGCCGGTCATTGACTTGGCTTATAAATTAGGAGCAGATTATTATTTTATGTATAATCAGGAGCCTAAGTTTATTGCAAGGATTTTGGAGAGAATATTAGAAAGCCATTACCAGATGAAACAGCAGGAAAAGCAGCGGGCCGGCATGACCTTAGAGCAGAAACAGTTTTTGTTTGATTCCGCGCTGGAAAACGACGTGACCAGAATGATACGGGAGATTGGTATCCCTGCGCATATCAAGGGATACCAGTATATCCGGGAAGGCATCATCATGTCCGTTAAGGATCCGGAAATATTAAATTACATAACCAAGTATCTGTATCCCACTATCGCCAAAAAATACCGAACAACCACTAGCAGCGTGGAGCGTGCGATCCGCCATGCCATTGAGGTGGCGTGGAACAGGGGAAAATTAGAGTCCATGGAGGAGCTTTTCGGCTACAGCGTCAACTCCGGCAAAGGCAAGCCGACCAATTCAGAATTTATCGCCCTGATTGCAGATAAGCTTCGGTTAGAGTACCGGATGAAGGGATACGGCATGGACGAATTTTCAGCGTAGTTTTAGAAATATTTACTTTTCCGAAAAGCCTGTTTTTTGTGAAAACAGGCTTTTGTTTTTTGGCGTTTTATGCTATACTGATGAAAGTATATATTTTGCCTGATATGATGATGAACAAGGAGACAAATCTTATGAAGAAAATTGCTTATATTGCTTCCGAATGTGTTCCCTTTATCAAGACCGGAGGTCTTGCGGATGTAGTGGGAACGCTTCCAAAGATTTTTGATAAAAAGGAGTATGATGTGCGCATCATTATTCCCAACTATATGTGTATTCCCTCCAAGTACAAGGAAAAAATGCGGTTTATCACCAATTTTCAGATGGATATCGGGAACCGCTCCCAGTATGTGGGTATTATGTACATGGAATACGAGGGCGTGCCGGTCTATTTTATTGACAATGAGTATTATTTTAACGGGCTTACCCCTTATACCGAGGCCAAATGGGATATTGAGAGATTCTGCTATTTTTCCAAGGCGGCGCTTTCGATTCTGCCGGTAATCGGTTTCCGTCCGGATATAGTTCACTGCCATGACTGGCAGGCGGGTATGGTGCCGGTTTATTTAAAGACCTTGTTTGCAGGCAATCCATTTTTTGGTGGAATCAAGTCCATTATGACGATACATAACCTGCAGTTTCAGGGGAAATGGGGCATTGAGCATGTCCGTTACTGCTCCGGTCTGCCGGACTATCTCTTTACGGCGGATAAGCTGGAGATTCATCGGGACGCATCTATGCTGAAGGGCGGTCTGGTATATGCAGATGTGATTACTACGGTCAGCAACACCTATGCCTATGAGATTCAGACGCCGTATTACGGCGAGGGCTTAGACGGTCTGCTGCGGGCAAGGAATCAGTCCTTGGTGGGAATTGTAAATGGAATCGACTATGACGTCTATAATCCGGAAAAGGACAAGAATTTAGCCAAACCGTATAACATAAAGAATTTTAAGCGCAATAAGGCAGCCAACAAGCTTGCCCTGCAAAAGGAGGTCGGCCTGCCGGAGGATAAGAATCAGTTTGTTTTGGGAATCATATCCAGACTGACGGACCAGAAGGGGCTTGATCTGGTGGATGCGGTGATGAATGAGATTTGCCAGGACGGCGTGCAGTTCGTTGTCCTCGGAACCGGCGATCACCACTATGAGGAGATGTTCAAATATTATCAGAATTTCCACCCGGCAAAGGTCAGCGCCAATATATATTTTTCCGACGCCCTTTCCCATAAGATGTATGGCGGCTGCGACGCTATATTGGTACCCTCCCGCTTTGAGCCGTGCGGCTTAACCCAGCTTATGGCGCTGCGTTACGGCTCCCTTCCTATTGTGCGGGAGACCGGCGGCCTTAAGGATACGGTTATTCCGTATAACGAATATGAACAGACCGGCACGGGATTTTCCTTTGCCAATTATAACGCGCAGGAGCTTTTGAACACGATTAACTATGCCAAGGAAGTATTTTATAACCAGAAGAAGAGCTGGGAGGATATGCAGGTGCGGGCGATGATCCAGAATTATTCCTGGGCAAGCTCCGCTAAGCAGTATGAGGACTTATATCGTTAACATCCTGCGTTTAGCCGGGAATATCACAGGGCGATACAGAGATTGTTTGACGGATAAAGGAGAGAGTCATGGCATTTGACGGAGTAGTGATTTCCAATATTGTAAGAGATATGCGGCAGCGACTTATCGGCGGCCGCATTTACAAAATATATCAGCCGGAAAAGGATGAGATCAACCTGGTCATTAAGAATCAGGGCGGCACCCACCGCCTGATGTTAAATGCCAGCGCAACCCTGCCGCTGGTATATTTTTTGCCGGAGAATAAGAAAAATCCGGCCACAGCGCCCAATTTTTGCATGCTTTTGCGAAAGCACATCGGCAACGGCCGGATTACTGCCATCGAGCAGCCGGATTTTGAGAGAATTATCCGCATGGAAATTGAACATTTGGATGAAATGGGCGATATCAGGACCAAGTATCTGGTGATTGAGCTGATGGGGAAGCACAGCAATATTATTTTTATGGAGGATAACGGCCGGATTATGGATGCTATCAAGCGGATTGGCGCCCAGATAAGCTCTGTCAGAGAGGTCCTTCCGGGCCATGATTATGTATTGCCGCCAAATACAAAGGCCAATCCCCTGACGCTTACCAGGGAATATTTTATGGAGCAGGTCTTAGGGAAGGCCATGAGTATTGAAAAGGCGATCTATACTTCGATTACCGGGTTTTCCAAAGGGATTGCCTGCGAACTCTGCTATGAGGCGGGGGTGGACGGCAGTTTCAGCACTGACAGCTTAGCGCCTGCAAACAGAGAGGATCTTTGGAATTGTTTGCAGACGCTTTTAGAGCGGATAAAGGAAGGGAACTATGAGCCGGTAATTGTGTATGATGATGGACATCCGGTGGATTTTTGCGCTGTTCCCCTTACCATGTATGAAGAGCTTACGCTTGCACATTATACAGATATATCCGCCCTGCTGCAGGAATTTTACGCCCAAAAGGATGTGTATTCCCGCATGCATCAGAAATCAACGGATATGCGCAAGGTGCTGGCAACGGCTATCGAACGGACGTCCAAAAAATACGACATTCAGCGCAAACAGCTTACGGATACGGATAAGAGAGAAAAATACCGCCTGTACGGGGAATTGTTGCAGACCTATGGGTATCAGGCAGAAGAGGGGGCGCGGCAGATTACGGTGGATAATTATTATAACGGGGAGCAGGTGACGATTCCGTTAGACCCCGATTTGACTCCCCAGGAAAACGCTGCCAGGTACTTTCAGAAATACAATAAGTTAAAGCGAACATATGAGGCATCCCTCACGCTGGCGAAGGAGAGCAAAGAGACGCTTAACCATCTGTTGTCCATACAAAACAGTATGGAGTTGGCAGTCTCCGAGGCGGATCTTGCAGACATTAAGGAGGAGATGGTGTTGGCCGGACTGCTTAAGGCAAAGCCGGCCAAAAAAGACGGGGTGAAGCCGGAAAAGAGCAAGCCTTTGCATTACCTTTCTTCTGACGGTTTTCATATCTATGTGGGGAAAAACAACCTGCAAAACGACAGATTGACATTCAAGGTGGCAGACGCTAAGGACCTCTGGTTTCATGCCAAGGAGATGGCGGGTTCCCATGTAATCGTGAAGTTAGAGGGAGCCGAGGATGTTCCCGACGCCACCTATGAGGAGGCTGCAAGGCTGGCGGCTTATTATTCCTCCGGCAGGACCAGCCCCAAGGTGGAGGTGGACTATACCAGAAGGGGAAACTTAAAGAAACCGCCGAAAGCTAACCCCGGTTATGTCATCTACCACACCAATTATTCCATGGTGGCGCTGCCGGATATTAAGGGCATTAAAGAAGCAGAAGCCTCCATGAATGGCGATTAGGGATTACCGGAGTGAACCGGAATAGAATCGGGATGGAATAAACTTGCTTTTCTATGGGGTTTCGGTTATAATTTATTAGTTGACAAATACTTAGGATGAAGAAGGTGAGGCACTTGATTAAAAGCATGACCGGTTTTGGCCGGGCAGAGAGCGTGACAAAAGAGCGCAGAATTGTGATTGAGATGAAATCGGTGAATCACAGATACTGCGATATAAATATAAAAATGCCAAAGAAGCTTAATTTTTTTGAGACGTCCATCCGGAATTATCTGAAAAATTATATTGGCAGGGGAAAGGTAGACATTTTCATCACCTATGAGGATTATACGGAGAATAATGTCTGCGTAAAATACAATCAGGAGATTGCGTCGGAGTATGTAAAGTATATACAGCAGATGGCAGATACCTTTGAACTGAAAAACGATCTGTCGGCGGCCTCCCTGTCCCGTTATCCGGAGGTGTTGACCTTAGAGGAACAGTCGGAGAACGAGGAGGAGCTCTGGAAGGATTTTGTCGGGGTGTTAGACCAGGCTGCTAAGCAGTTCGTGGAATCCAGAACAGTGGAAGGAGAAGCGTTAAAGACGGATTTGTTGGAGAAATTAGAGGGTATGCTTGCCATGGTGGACTACATCGAATCCTATTCCCCTTCTTTAGTTGAGGAGTACCGGGACAAATTAGAAGCTAAGGTAAAGGAGTTGTTAGAGGGGGCGGCGATAGACGAGAGCCGGATTGCCACAGAGGTTACGATATACGCCGATAAGATTTGTGTGGATGAGGAGACGGTAAGGCTTCGGAGCCATATTGAGAATACGCGGGCCATTCTCTTAGAGGGCGGCAATGTGGGACGCAAGCTTGACTTTATTGCCCAGGAGATGAACCGGGAAGCCAATACCATACTTTCCAAGGCAAATTCCTTAGAAATTTCCAATAAGGCGATTGATTTAAAGACCGAGATTGAGAAAGTAAGGGAGCAGATACAGAATATTGAGTAGAGGGGGAGGCATATGAAGAAAAAAGGTGTGTTGATTGTCATTTCCGGATTTTCCGGCGTAGGCAAGGGAACCGTCGTAAAAAAGCTGATTGAAAAATATCACTATAGCCTTTCCATTTCCGCCACCACCAGGGCGCCGAGAGCCGGAGAGGTAGACGGGCAGGATTACTATTTTAAGAGCGTGGAAGAATTTCGCAATCTCATTGACTATAACGGCTTTATCGAGTGGGCCCAGTATGTGGAGAACTATTACGGCACGCCCCGAAAATATGTGGAGGAGGAGCTTGCCAAAGGCAACAATGTCATTTTGGAGATTGAGGTACAGGGAGCCATGCGGGTAAAGGAGCAGTACCCGGATGCAGTGCTGATTTTCTTAACCGCGCCGGACGCCGCCAATCTGAAAAAGCGTTTGGAGGGCAGAGGTACCGAGGATGCGAAGGTAATTGCCAAACGGTTAAAGCGGGCTTATGAAGAGACCGACGATATGGAAAAATATGATTATCTGGTCATCAATGATGATTTAGATACCTGTGTGGACAATGTAAACGCCGTGATTGTGGCGGAAAGCTGCAAAACGGCCAATAACAGGGAATATATTACAAAGACAAAAAATGAGTTAAAGGATATTCGAAAGGAGATAGTTTCATGATTCATCCATCTTACAGTGATTTAATGGCAGTCGTTAACAGTGAGGTTGAGCAGGGAGAGCATCCGGTTGTACAGAGCCGTTACTCCATTGTATTAGCCACAGCAAAACGGGCAAGACAGATTATTGCCGGAGAGGAGCCTTTAGTGGAGGCGGAGGGAAAGAAACCGTTGTCTGCCGCAGTAGAGGAGCTTTATCAGGGCAAGGTTAAGATTGTAGGCGATGAGGAAGACGAGGAGTAGACAGGTGGCAGGCAGGACAGCCTGCCCTTTCTTTATGCAGAAAGTTATTTGAAGGTAGTGTCAAGTGACATATGAAAAACTGAGCTGAAAAAAACAGGCTCTGATGAACCTTGAAAAATGCAGA
>CANREG010000053.1 GCA_947629565.1 uncultured Lachnospiraceae bacterium | reverse complement strand
AATCCCATATTAAAAACGGCTACAGGATTTGACTCCCGCAGCCGTTTTAAATTTATTATTTCATATATTATATAGTACAGAATTTAAACTCTTTGGCTCCCCATCTTTTTTTCTGCCGCTTTCCCATGTCCTACAGCAGATGATTCCCGCTGGTGGACACAACCGCCACCTGATTTCCCAAATCATCTGTAATGGAAATCTCATAAAAGCAAGTCCGTTTCCCATCCTTTAACAACCGGCTCTCCCCGTACAAAATATCCCCTTTCGCCGCGCCTAAATAGCTAATCTGGCTGACCGTTGTTACCGTTACCGCTTCCTGCCGGAAATTGGCCGCTACCGCAAAGACAAAATCCGCTAATGTGTATATGGCGCCGCCCATAACATGGCCGGTGGCGTTTTTGTGCCGCTCATCCAGCTTCAGGCTGCATTTTGCGTAATGCTCTCCCACTTTTTCAATATCAATGCCGGTAGTCACCATGGCAAATCTGTCCTTCATGAAAAATTCTCTTGCTTCCTGTAAATCTGACATTTTGTGTTCCTCCGTATAAGTTATCATCATTGCTGTTTCAGCAGCGCATTAACCCTTTTCTGGACTGTGTTATAATTATACCCGGCTTTTTCCAGCGCCTTTTTCCGCTCCTCGCCATTGCCCCATTTACCGGCAATCACTTCCTTTGCAAGCTGGTTCACCGTTTTTTTCTTCGCTGGTGCGGCAGCCGCGCCAAAATAATAGTCCAAATCCACATTTCCTTTGATTCCCTTTACCCTGCCGACGCTGGTATACTGCTGGAACGCGCAAGGGTAATTCGGTGCATCTGCATAATTTGCCAGCCAGTAAATATATTTTGATATCAATGCCTTAGTATACATATTTTTGTAATAATCTATATTGGAATAAATTCCCGCCTTATAACCCTTGCTTTCCACATATTCGCAAAACGCTCTGGTAAACGCCACGCATTGCTTTTTGCCAAGGATTACGCCATTTGCTGCTGCCTGCTTAACGGTATCGCCCTCAAAATCATAGAATATAATGGTACGCTTGCTAAGCCCCGCCTTTTTCACCCACGCCAGACAATCCTTGGCCTCTTTAACCGCCTCTTCCTCATTCAGCGCATAGCTGAACAGATACACGCCCCGTACCTTTATACCGGCCGCTTTACAGCCTTTCACATACTCATAAAAGCGTTCGTCTACCGTCTGCCCGTACCCTGCCCTTAAAATGGCAAATTGAATCCCGTCAGCGGCCGCCTTTGCAAAATCCACCTTCCCCTGATAATAGGAAATATCCATTCCCTTTTGCGTCATATTCATCGCCCCGTCCGCACTACAAACTTTCACTATGTATTATATGTAGGGAGGGGGCGGAGGGTGTGGGGATAGTACATATTTTTCTGATACTAACTGAAGGCAGCATTAAGTGTAATTTTTGATTATTGTAGCACACAAAAAAAAATTTTTCAAAACCCCTTGACAAAGTAGCAAAAGTATACTATCATACAGTCACAAAGTAGCAAATTAATACTAACATTTTTTATTATGAAAGGGGCAATAATTATGGCAATCAAATTTAAAAAATTTCAACCAACCGAATATGTAATGAAGATTACGAAGGGCAAGATTAGCAAACAGGGAGCGGGGTTATCTTTTTTCTATAACACCTTAACCACCAGCATGCTGGTGCTGCCCACCACGGCACTGTCTACCGGC
Organism: uncultured Lachnospiraceae bacterium; assembly: GCA_947629565.1. Classification (GTDB taxonomy): domain Bacteria; phylum Bacillota; class Clostridia; order Lachnospirales; family Lachnospiraceae; genus CAG-590. The sequence goes on along the minus strand of CANREG010000053.1, from coordinate 16,960 downwards.
TTTGCCTTTGACGATATGATGACCGCTGATTTTCAGACCATGAATGTACAGGGGGATATCGCCTATACGATTTCCGACTACACCAAGGCGGCAAAGATGGTGAATTTCGCCTACAGCGAGAACAAACTGGAAAATGCCGAAACCCAGTCCCAGGCCAACGCCCAGATGGCTAAGCGGATTATCAATCTGTTAAAGGTGTACACCACCAAGTTCATCAGCAGCAAGAAAGTAACCGAAGCCATTACCGCCTCCAATGAACTGGCCGCCATGCTTGACGAGAACCTGAAGAACAATGAAGTCATTGACAATCTGGGCATACAGATTCTTTCCATATCCATTCTTGGCATACAGGCAAAGCCGGAGACCAGAAAAGCCTTAGAGGCGGCTACCAGAGAGGAGATTCTCCGCCAGCAGGACGACGCCATTTACAAGAGGAGAAACGCCGCCATTGAACAGGAACGGATTGTCAAGGAAAACGAACTGAACACTGAGATTAAAGTAGCAGAAAAGGAAAAAGAAAAGAAGGAAAAAGAGATGGAAACGGAACGGCTGATTATGGAAAAGCAGGCCGAGCTCAACAAGGAGAAGAAGGAAAAGGAGATAGAAACGGAACGGCTGGTTATGGAAAAACAGGCCGAATTAGACAAGGAAAAGTTAGACAACAATATCCGTCTGGAACAAAAAAATGTGGAGTTTGTGGATTTACAGATTGCCAACGAGAAGAAGCGCTCCGACGCACGGGCATACGATTCCCAGGTATTGTTAAATACCTTTACCGGCGTGGATATTGAAGTGCTGAAGGCCCTTGCCATAACCGGAATGGACTCCAAAGCGCTGATTGCAAAAGCCTTTATGGATATGGGTGACCGGGCAGACAGGATTGGCAGCTTAAATATCTCTCCGGATTTGTTAAATGCGCTGACTGCCAAATAACCGAACGGAAGGAGTTTTCTTATGGAACGGGGAATGAACAAAATCATCATTATTACCAGAAGGACGCGATTAGAGGAGCTAATCCGAAAATACAACACAAAAGAGCAGGCCAGATTTTATATAGAGCACTTAGGCGCCGACTTTTCCGACTATCTGTTAGAGGACACGAATTACAGAAACGCATTCAAAACCGTGAAATCGATGGCGGAAAAATACGCCCGCATCCAGTGCATAGACCGGGATTTCATTGCCAATATGATATTGGGAAAAGAGGACATTGTCATTGCCTTAGGTCAGGACGGCCTGGTGGCGAACGTCATGAAATATTTGGACGGTCAGCCCCTAATCGGCGTCAATCCGGACACACAACGGTGGGACGGCGTTCTCCTCCCCTTTGTTCCGGAACAGTTAGAAACGGTTCTTAAAAAGGTGCTGTCCGGCGATTACTCTGTCAGGCAGATTACCATGGCAAAGGCACAGGCAAAGGACGGTCAGGAATTGTATGCGGTTAACGATTTATTTATCGGTGTCAGCAACCACACCTCCGCCCGCTACAGCCTGACCTATCAGGGCACAACAGAAAATCAGTCCTCCAGCGGGATTATCATTTCCACCGGCTTAGGCTCTACCGGCTGGTACAGCTCCATTATGGCGCAGGCCGCCGGCATGGCAAAAATGTATGGTCTGGGCCGGTTGGAATGTCCGGCTATGGGGTGGGACAGCAACCGGTTGAATTTCGTCGTCCGGGAGCCCTATCCCAGCCGCTTTACCCAGACAGGCATTGTCTGCGGCGCCATTACTGCCGGAGAAGAATTTACAATTCTATCCCAAATGCCCGAAAATGGAATTGTCTTTTCTGACGGAATCGATTATGATAATATCATATTTAATTCCGGTATGGAGATTAAGGTCTCCATTGCAGAAAGGAAAGGCAGATTGGTCATATGAAAAAGAGCAATAGGGAAACCACGCAGACAGAACAACATTTTTTACAGGAGTACGATCCGCAGCAATTCCCTCCCGTGGCTGTGGCAGTGGATTTACTGGTATTTACCATTGATGAGGGCGTCCTCAAACTGCTTATGGTGCGGCGGGAGGAAATGCCCTTTCAGGGAATGCTTGCCCTGCCCGGCGTGTTTGTGGGAATCCACGAGACCTTGGACCAGGCGGCAGCCAGAGGAATCCGGGAGGAAGCAGGACTTGAGAATATCTACTTTGAACAGCTCTATACCTGGGGCGGCCTGGAACGTGACCCCCGTATGCGCATTATCTCAGTTTCCTATCTGGCCTTAGTTCCCGTGGAAAAGCTTTCCATTACCGCCGGAAGCCGGGTATCCGAAGCGATGCTGATTCCCGTGGAAGATGTTCTGAACGGGACAATAGATACCGCCTTCGACCATGGCGCCATTATCTCCTACGCCAGACAGCGCTTAAAAAACAAGGTAGAATACACGCAGATTGCCTTTGAACTGGTACCGACGGAATTTACCCTGCCCCATCTGCAAAAGGTATACGAGATTCTTTTAGAAAAGCCGCTGTACAAGGCAAATTTCCGAAAGAAAATTATGCCCATGGTGGAAGAGATTGATAAATTTACGGCAGGAGACGCCCACAGGCCCAGTCGGTATTACATATTAAAACAAAGGAAAAATCATAAAAATAAATAATTGAAATGAATATACGCTTCTAAGAAACTGATGTTACAGGCTACAAATTTCAGGAGAAAAGAAGATGAAAGAAGAGGAATGTTTATCAGCAAATGCCCGAAATGATTTAAAGAAAAAGATGCATATGACGGACATTATGCGAGGAGTCTTTTATATAGAAGACTGGAAAGAAAAACAGGGCGTAGTGTATCAAAATTCTATAGGCGCCAGGGTACAGCTTATACGATGCCGCAATTATAATAAATATGATACCCGGCAGTTTTTTTATGGAATAAAGAATGAGATTGTTATTATTGATGGAGAACCGGTTGGTATAATCTGTTTGGATCGTCTTACCATCTGCAGGTTTATCCCCGGCTATAACTGCCATGACTGGAATGAAATAAGCCTTTGTGAATTATTTAATCAAGAGAGCAACCGCCTTCTATATACCTGCTTGAGTGATGATGAGAGAACGACATGGGAATGGAAATACAGCCAGACCTTATTGGATTCCTACCTGAAATACGGTGATGAATTTGCGGCAGGTTTACGGAGCAGGCTTAATGTTACGCTGACGGAGCAGGATATGACGAAATACCGGGATAAGCTGTATGCAAAGCGCGACGTTCTTTCCGCAAAGCAGATAGAAAGCGTTGCAAAGGAGATTGTCTTTCACATTCTTCCCGGATATCTGTCAGACCATGACAGAAAAGGGACGGAGGCTGTATACGATCTGTGCCGGTTTGTCATAGAGGAATACAATATTCCCACGAAGGAAGGGCGGGAGGCAGAACAGGTGTATCCGCTGCTAAAAGAATGTTTTTTGATTCATACTCTGGGAGAGGCAAAGGAATATTATATTGCAAATGGCTGCTCTGCCCTGCGGTATAAGGACTGCTGTCTGGATGTGGATTATCCGGAGATTATGGACTCTTTTGAAAAATGGGAGATATCTGCCTACGAGAAGAAATGGAAGCAGGAAGCCATTGAACGCTGTTTTGATGCCGCTGATGAGGAAAACGATAAAAATATCCAACGGATATTAGAACTGATTAATGCAGCAGAGGATAAATGCAGCCTGTTAAACCGATTAAAGAACTACATAGAAGAAAATATGGATGCGATATATGCAAAGGAACTGATAAGATGCCAGATACAGGAACTGTTAGCGGATAATCCCCTTGATTCGGAATGGAAAAAGCTGCTGGAGGAGTGCTGCCGGCTGTTATGGGGATTTGAATACCGTCTTCTCAATGTGCCTGAAAAGGAGTGGCTGCGAAAGGCCCGAAATGAAGGGGACTGTATCAAAGAGGAGGTGTATGTGAATAAGGATAAGAAAGTAGCAATCATTCCGAGGGAATGGCCCAATGCCAGAATATTTCCACCTAGAAATATATATGAACCCAGATACGAATGGTCTCCAACGGGGCATGAACCAAAGATATTTTTCATCTGGGGTGAACATGGGCTGCTTGGAGAACTAGAGGTTGCAGAATATTATATTGTATGGAATGTGGCAGGAAATGACAGGGAATTACTGCTTTCCCTTTTTTCAGAATGTGTGCACGAACTGGAGATTATCCCTCCGGATAAAAAAGTGAGATATGCAACGGAGGAAGAGGCGAAAAACTGGAAAGAGGAAACAATGGATTCTCTTATTGATCAAGATTATTATTTTTCTGACTTTGAACGGGAGCTGCTTGCACAAGATAAGCTGGATATCCTGTGGATAAAACATATCATAAAACTAATAAACAAACGAAAGGATTATGATGGCATAAGATATAATGGAGTCAGGTACTATGGAGAATTGATGGATTTGATTTTTCTTATCCTACCCTATATGGAGAAAAATGCGGATCTCTTTTGCCGGGAGGATATTATGCTGATTAAGGAATATATGGAGAAAACAGCAGATATGGCTTTTGAAAAACCGGAAGAGGATATAACGGTTTCTGACCTGATTGCATGCGGCAGGAAGTTCTGCCGCATTGATACACTGGAAAAGGCAAAGAAGATGTATCTCTATTTTGGCTGTAAGAAAGGACAACGATACCGGAATGGCAAATATTTTCCCTATAACGTCCTGTGGGATGAATATATGCAGTATGATATATCGGAGTATGAAGAGCATTGGATGCAGGAAGTATATGATGAGAGGATAAAAAGAAAAAAATCCTATTCAGAGAACGGCAACACGATAATAACATGGTATCTGTCCTCCTGTTACATATTCGATCTGTTGGAGAAAATCGGGACATTCGACAACTTCCAAAGATTTATCAAGGCATATGAGAACTATAAAGATAAGGAATACATACTCTTTCGGACAGAGAAAATAAAAAAAGAAATTACGGATAAAGAAATACAGCAATTACTGGATGAATTTTGTATCCGGTTAAAAAAAGAAATAGATTGCTACAATTAGTAACAAACGTGTTAGGGCGATAAAGTGACAAACAAATATCGGCGGTCATAAATAGACCGCCGATAAAAATTATACATTATTCTTCTGTTACCGGCAAAACTTCCTCCGCATCTTCAACGGCGTCTTCCGTATCCTGAACGTTTTCTTCCGCCGGCAGTTCCTCCTCATCAATCAACTCATCTGTGAACTCGCCTTCCTCATTCATTTCAGAGAGTTCTAACTCATCCGCATCAAAGTTAATGATTTCCTCCTCGCTGTCCAGCTTGACATTGCGGTAACGTTTCATACCGGTACCTGCCGGAATCAGCTTACCAATCAGCACATTCTCCTTAAGGCCGATTAACGGGTCTACCTTGCCCTTGATTGCCGCCTCTGTCAGAACCTTGGTAGTCTCCTGGAAGGAAGCTGCTGACAGGAAGGAGTTGGTAGCAAGGGAAGCCTTGGTAATACCAAGCATAACCTGTGTTCCCTGTGCCGGCTCTTTGCCCTCGGCAACCAGCCTCTCATTCATCTCCTCGTAATCCAGCACGTCTACCAGTGTACCCGGCAGATATTCTGCATCTCCGCTCTGTTCAATCTTAATCTTCTTTAACATCTGGCGGACAATAACCTCAATGTGCTTATCATTGATATCAACACCCTGCAGACGGTATACCTTCTGTACTTCGCGAATCATGTAATCCTGTACCGCCCGAACGCCCTTAATCTTAAGGATATCATGGGGATTTACAGAACCAATTGTCAGCTCGTCTCCGGCTTCTACAGTCTGCCCGTCTAACACCTTGATACGGGAGTCGTACGGTATCAGGTATGCCTTTGATTCACCTGTCTCATCATTCGTCACAACGACCTCACGTTTCTTCTTGGTGTCGCGAATCTGCACCTTACCGCCAAACTCTGTGATAATAGCAAGACCTTTCGGTTTACGGGCCTCAAACAATTCCTCTACACGAGGAAGACCTTGTGTAATATCATCACCGGCCACACCACCCGTATGGAAGGTTCTCATCGTAAGCTGTGTACCAGGCTCACCGATGGACTGGGCTGCAATGATACCAACAGCCTCACCAACCTGTACGGCAAGACCCGTAGCCATGTTAGCGCCATAACATTTTGCGCAGACCCCGATATGGGATTTACAGTTCAAAATATTCCGAATCTTTAAGCGGGTAATTTCATTGCCTTCCGCATCAACACCGGCGGTAACGATTCTCTCTGCCCGCTTCGGCGTAATCATGTGATTTGCCTTAACAATCATTTCGCCATTTTTATCATATACTGACTCCGCTGCATAGCGACCGGTAATCCGCTCCTGGAAGCTCTCAATCAATTCCTTGCCTTCCATAAATGCTTCTACATAAGCGCCTGGAATCTCATCCGTTCCTGCGCAGCAGTCTACCTCGCGAATAATCAAATCCTGAGATACGTCTACCAGACGACGCGTCAGGTAACCGGAGTCCGCTGTACGCAGCGCCGTATCAGAAAGTCCCTTACGGGCGCCGTGGGCGGAAATGAAATACTCCAATACGTCCAATCCTTCACGGAAATTGGATTTGATTGGCAGCTCGATGGTACGTCCTGTTGTATCTGCCATCAAACCACGCATACCTGCTAACTGCTTAATCTGCTGATTGGAACCACGGGCTCCGGACTCAGCCATCATCTTAATATTATTGTATGTGTCCAGACCGTCCAGCAATGCCTTGGTAAGCTTCTTATCCGCTGCCTCCCAAATCTTTACCACTGCCGAATAACGCTCTTCCTCCGTAACATAACCGTGCTTAAATTTATCCAGCACCATATCCACCGTCTGCTGAGCCTCAGCCAGAATCTCTTTCTTAGCAGCCGGCACCGTCATCTCGGAAATGGAAACCGTAAGCGCCGCTCTTGTAGAATATTTATATCCGATGCTCTTGATATCATCTAATACCTCTGCCGTCTTGGTCGCACCATGGGTATTAAACAGTTTATCCAGGATTCCCTTGAGCTGCTTCTTGCCAACCAGATAATCAATCTCCAAAACAAGCTCATTGCCCGGAATGGTTCTGTCAACAATCCCCAAATCCTGTGGTATAATTTCATTAAACAAAATTCTTCCCAGGGTAGACTCAATAATCGTACTGCCCTCGGTTCCATCCGGCAGGGTTCCACGCATACGAACCTTTATCTTTGCATGGAGAGTAATCTCCTTATTCTCATAAGCAAGGATTGCCTCGTTCTTTGATTTGAAAAACTTACCCTCGCCCTTGTCGCCCGGCTTGTCAATGGTCAGATAGTAAATACCAAGCACCATATCCTGTGAAGGAACGGCAACCGGCGCACCGTCGGAAGGCTTTAACAGGTTATTCGGTGACAGTAACAAGAACCGGCACTCTGCCTGCGCTTCCACGGAAAGCGGAAGATGGACCGCCATCTGGTCACCGTCAAAGTCTGCGTTAAATGCGGTACATACCAACGGGTGAAGCTTAATCGCCTTACCCTCTACCAAAATCGGCTCAAATGCCTGAATACCTAATCTGTGCAATGTCGGAGCACGGTTTAACATAACCGGGTGTTCCTTAATTACATCCTCTAATACATCCCAGACTTCCGTCTCTAACTTCTCTACCTTTTTCTTTGCCGATTTAACATTGGGCGCTAATTTTCTAAATACCAGCTCTTTCATTACAAAAGGCTTGAATAATTCAATCGCCATCTCCTTTGGCAGACCACACTGATAAATCTTAAGCTCCGGTCCTACCACGATAACGGAACGGCCGGAATAGTCCACACGCTTACCAAGCAAATTCTGACGGAACCGTCCCTGCTTACCCTTTAACATATCTGACAGAGATTTCAATGCCCTATTACCAGGTCCGGTAACAGGACGGCCTCTTCTTCCATTATCAATTAAAGCGTCCACTGCCTCCTGAAGCATACGTTTTTCGTTGCGCACAATAATATCCGGCGCGCCTAACTCCAACAGGCGGTTCAGACGGTTATTCCGGTTAATAATTCTTCTGTAAAGGTCATTCAGGTCGGAAGTCGCAAAGCGCCCGCCATCTAACTGTACCATAGGACGGATATCCGGCGGAATTACCGGTATCGCATCTAAAATCATCCACTCCGGCTTGTTGTCGGAACCCCGGAAAGCCTCCACAACCTCTAATCTCTTGATAATCTTCGCCCGTTTCTGGCCTGTGGATTCTTTAAGCTCTGCCTTAAGCTCTGCCGCTTCCTTCTCTAAATCAATGGCCTGCAACAGCTCTTTCACTGCCTCGGCGCCCATGCCGGCGCGGAATTTGCCATAACCAAATTCTTCCTCCGCATCACGATATTCTTTTTCCGTGAGCACCTGCTTGTAGGCAAGACTGGTCTCACCCGGATCTAATACAATATAAGATGCAAAATAGAGCACTTTCTCCAAAACCCGTGGAGAAATATCCAGTATCAAGCCCATTCTGCTGGGAATCCCCTTAAAATACCAGATATGGGAAACCGGAGCCGCAAGCTCAATATGCCCCATTCTCTCACGCCGGACATTTGCTTTCGTAACCTCAACGCCGCAGCGGTCGCAGATTACACCCTTATAGCGAATCTTCTTGTACTTACCGCAGTGGCATTCCCAGTCCTTGCTCGGTCCGAAAATCCGCTCGCAGTAAAGACCGTCTTTTTCCGGCTTCAAGGTTCTGTAATTGATTGTCTCCGGCTTCTTTACTTCGCCTCTGGACCACTCTCTAATCTTTTCTGGAGAAGCAAGACCAATTCTAATCGCATCAAAATTCATTTGTTGTTCCGTATCCTGATTATTCATTGCTGACATCTATTTGCGCTCCTTCCATTTATTCATCGTAATCATCATAGCTATCTTCACTGTAGTCATCACCTGCATAATCATCATTTTCATAATCATCTTCTGCATAGTCATCACTCTCATAGCCATCTTCATCGGAATCGCTTAACAGCTCAAAGCCCTCGTCATTCTCATCAACGCCGCTAAAGCCCTGCTCTTTCATCTCGGCTTCGTCCTTTTTATAATCCATATTGGCAAAGCTTCGGATATCCTCATTGCCATAGTCAATGTTCTCGCTGATCTCCACTTCCGTGTTATCCTCGCGGAGCACTCTGACGTCTAGCGCAAGAGACTGGAATTCTTTCAGAAGTACCTTAAAGGATTCCGGTATTCCCGGTTTTGGAATATTTTCGCCCTTAATGATTGCCTCATAGGTCTTCACACGGCCTACCACATCATCTGACTTCACGGTCAGAATCTCCTGCAGGGTGTAAGAAGCGCCATAAGCCTCAAGAGCCCAAACCTCCATCTCACCGAAACGCTGACCTCCAAACTGCGCCTTACCACCAAGGGGCTGCTGGGTAACTAATGCATACGGTCCCGTGGAACGGGCATGAATCTTATCGTCAACCAAATGATGAAGTTTTAAGTAATGCATGAAACCAATCGTTACCGGAGAATCAAATTCCTCACCGGTCCGGCCGTCACGCAGGGTAACTTTACCGGTTCTGCTGATTGGAACGCCTTTCCACTCCTCTCTGTGGTCGCGATTCTCATAGAGATAATCCATAACCTCATCTGCCACCTGGGATCTCCATTTCTTTTCAAAATCCTCCCATTCGGTGTTGACGTAGTCATTGGCCATCTCCAGAGTTTCCATAATATCTTCCTCGTTGGCGCCGTCAAATACGGGCGTTGCAATCTTAAAGCCCAATGCTTTGGCAGCCAGACCCAAGTGAATCTCCAACACCTGACCGATATTCATACGGGAAGGCACACCCAACGGATTTAATACAATATCCAGTGGACGGCCATTCGGCAGGAACGGCATATCCTCAACAGGGAGGATACGTGAGATAACACCCTTGTTACCATGGCGTCCGGCCATCTTATCACCAACACTGATTTTTCTCTTCTGCGCAATATACACGCGAACCGATTTATTTACTCCCGGAGACAACTCATCTCCTGCCTCTCTTGTGAACACTTTGGTATCAATTACAATACCGAAAGCGCCATGGGGAACACGCAGGGAAGTATCCCTTACCTCTCTGGCCTTCTCACCAAAGATAGCGCGGAGTAATCTCTCCTCTGCGGTAAGCTCTGTCTCTCCCTTCGGAGTTACCTTACCAACCAGAATATCTCCGGCACGAACCTCGGCACCGATACGGATAATACCATTTTCATCCAAATCCTTTAACACATCCGGTCCAAGTCCCGCTAAATCTCTGGTAATCTCCTCGGAGCCTAACTTGGTATCTCTCGCCTCTGCCTCATATTCCTCAATGTGTACAGAAGTATAGACATCCTCCTGTACCAGTCTTTCACTTAATAATACCGCATCCTCATAGTTATAACCTTCCCAGGTCATAAATCCAATCAGCGGATTCTTACCCAGGGCAATCTCGCCGCCTGAAGTAGACGCGCCATCTGCGATAACCTCACCGGCCTTTACGCGCTCGCCCTTTACCACAATCGGTCTCTGATTCATACAGTTTCCCTGATTGCTTCGGGCAAACTTAATCACATGGTAGGTGTCTTTGGTTCCGTCGTCACATTTAATGACAATCTCTTTACTGTTGGATTTCTCAACCACACCGTCATGCTTAGCTACAATACAGACACCGGAATCCACAGCTGCTTTTTCTTCCATACCAGTACCTACGATTGGCGCCTCCGTCTTTAACAGCGGTACCGCCTGACGCTGCATGTTGGAACCCATCAGCGCACGATTTGCATCATCATTTTCCAGAAACGGAATCATCGAAGTTGCCACTGAGAATACCATCTTCGGTGATACGTCCATTAAATCTACCCGATTCTTCTCAAACTCTGCGGTCTCCTCCCGGAAACGTCCTGCAATACGGGCATGGGCAAAAGTACCGTCCGGATTAATCGGCTCATTTGCCTGAGCGACTACATAATTATCTTCCTCATCTGCGGTCAGATATACAACCTCATCTGTTACTACCGGATTATCCGGATCCCGCTTGTCCAGTTTGCGATATGGAGCCTCAACAAATCCATACTGGTTAATCCTTGCATAGCAGGCAAGAGAGTTAATCAGACCGATGTTCGGACCTTCCGGAGTCTCAATCGGACACATTCTTCCATAATGGGTATAATGTACATCACGCACCTCGAATCCGGCTCTGTCTCTGGAAAGACCGCCCGGACCCAATGCAGATAAACGTCTCTTATGTGTCAGCTCGGAAAGAGGATTATTCTGGTCCATAAACTGTGACAACTGGGAGCTTCCGAAGAACTCCTTTACTGCCGCCGTTACCGGCTTAATATTTATCAAAGACTGCGGGGAAATCGTCTCAATATCCTGGGTAGACATTCTCTCCCTTACCACTCTCTCTAATCTGGACAGGCCGATACGATACTGATTCTGTAAAAGCTCGCCTACCGCACGGATACGGCGGTTGCCCAAATGGTCAATATCGTCGTCATTGCCAATGCCATATTCCAGATGCATATTATAATTGATAGAGGCCAAAATATCTTCCTTGGTAATATGCTTTGGTATCAAATCCCGGATATCTCTCTTAATTGCCCGCTTCAATTCTTCCTCATCTGTATATTCCTCTAAAAGCTGCTTTAAGACAGGATAAAATACCGCTTCCGTCACGCCTAACTCTTTTGCGTCGAAATCAACATATCTGCTGATATCCACCATCATATTGGATAAAACCTTGACATTCCGGGTCTCTGTCTGAATAACCACATAGGGAACGGCTGCATCCTGCAATTCCAACGCGCTTTCCCTTGTCAGCTTATCTCCGGCCTTTGCCAGTATTTCTCCTGTAGACGGATCTACCACATCCTCTGCCAATATATGGCCTGCAAGCCGATTTCTAAAGGACAATTTTTTATTAAATTTGTAACGTCCTACCTTTGCAAGATCATAACGTCTGGGGTCGAAAAACATTGCATGGATCAAGCTCTCTGCACTCTCCACAGCCAAGGGCTCACCCGGGCGGATTTTTTTGTACAGTTCGAGCAGACCATCTTCATAATTCGTAGATGGGTCCTTTTCCATACTTGCTATAATCTTTGGCTCATCGCCAAACAATTCAAGAATCTCCTCATTGGTTCCGACACCCAGAGAACGAATCAATACGGTAATCGGCACCTTTCTTGTTCTATCAACACGCACATAAAATACGTCATTGGAATCCGTCTCATATTCCAGCCATGCACCACGGTTTGGAATAACTGTACAGGAGTATAAAGTCTTACCCAGCTTATCATGGCTGATTGCATAATAGATACCGGGGGAACGAACCAACTGGCTGACAATAACACGCTCTGCCCCGTTGATTACGAAAGTTCCTGTCTCCGTCATCAGCGGCAGATCGCCCATGAAAATATCATGCTGGTTGATCTCGTCTGTCTCCTTATTATGAAGGCGCACATTAACCTTCAAAGGAGCCGCATATGTCGCATCCCTTTCCTTGCACTCCTCGATTGAGTATTTCACATCCTCCTCACTCATCTGGAAATCAACAAATTCCAGACTCAGCTGACCGCTGTAATCGGTAATTGGAGAAATGTCATCGAACACTTCTTTAAGTCCTGCTTCTAAGAACCATTTGTATGAGTCTTTCTGTACTTCGATTAAATTTGGCATCTCAAGTACTTCTTTTTGTCTGGAATAACTCATCCGGATTCCCTTGCCCGCTTTTACAGGACTAATTCTGCTCTTTTCCATTGACGTTTTCACCCCTTGAATATTTTATTTTCGCCATTATGCGAACAAAAGAAATGTTCTGTGCATCTCCTGACCACATTGCTGCATAACGACGTATTTTCAACGCTTTTTGGCATTGCTTTCTCATTATTGCGGATAGATACCCACAATAATGACATTTTAATATTCTAGCACTATAGGATTCAAGTGTCAACCAAAATTTTCTTGTTTTTTGGAAAGAATTTCTGGATATAATAGATATGGCATTTCAAAAAAGAAAAATCACTATATATTGTTATTGCTGTCTGTATTTTATGAATATTTTTTATTCCCTGTCTTCCCGTAACTGCATGAACAACTCCATATATCGCCGCTCCACCTGTTCAAAGGGTACATAATCCTCTGAAAAATCACTTTTCATCTCCGGCCTTTCGTTGCCGGCCGGTTCCTCTAACAGCTCTGTTAAATCAAAATACAGCATATCGTCGTCAATCTGCCGCACCAGACGTTCTTCCTGTTCCGTCAGGGGACTTCCGAGAAACTTCTCATAGACCATGCAAAGAAACTGCTCCTCTAATCTCCGGTATTCCGGCAGGCTGTTTTTAAAAGGACGCGGCACATCAGAAAGATACGCTTCGCTGGCGTCATGCAAAAGGCAGGCCAAGCAAACCCTGCGGCTGTACCCTCTCGCCATAGCCTCAAGGGCGCAGTGAATACAGTGCTGTCCCACAGAAAAGAAATGCTTTACATGACCATTGCCTCTGCAAAGCAGAGACAGGGCATGGGCAATATCCTGTATCTGAATCTTCTCCATTTCCGGCCTTAACGGATAAAAATGGATTCCGGTATAAGTGGTAATATAATCTGCCATCACGAACTCCTCACATATCCAAAACACTCCGGCGATTGCAAAGCTAAGCGCCCCGCAATGCACAGACAGAGCATTTATGGGTTTACGGAAAAAGACCTTAAAACAAACTCCTCGTTCTAAGGTCTCTTTCGTTCCTATTCATCTGTATTCAACAAAAATATACAGTCAGGGTATGATTACTTCAATGTAACCTTAGCGCCCTCAGCCTCTAACTTAGTCTTAATCTCCTCGGCCTCAGCCTTAGAAGCGCCCTCCTTAACAACCTTAGGTGCGCCGTCAACAACTTCCTTTGCTTCCTTAAGACCTAAACCGGTTACTTCACGAACAACCTTAATTACCTTAACCTTGTTAGCGCCAACTTCTGTAAGCTCTACATCGAACTCATCCTTCTCCTCGCCTGCTGCACCGCCTGCTGCCGCACCGCCTGCTGCTGCAACAACAACGCCTGCTGCTGCGGATACGCCGAACTCTTCCTCACAAGCCTTTACTAACTCGTTTAACTCTAAAACACTTAATTTCTTAATCTCTTCAATAATTTCCTGAGTTGTCATATTTCATTCCTCCATAATTATAAAATTAGTCTGCTGCCTGGTAGCGATTATATCGTCCAAACAGCCGTCATAACTGCGGCATACCATGTATGCCTTAAACTGCGCTGCAACGCTTATGAACATACCATGTACGCCTTAAGCCTGTAACGCCCATAAACATCTTGTCTATGCCTCTGCTGCCGCACCGTCCTGCTTGTCTGCAATCTGCTTGATAACTCTTGCAAAATTGGCAATCGGTGACTGGATGCTTCCAAGGAATTTGGAAAGCAGCTCTTCTCTTGACGGGATGCTGGAAATTGCCTTAATCCCTGCCTGATCATAATAAGTACCCTCAACGATACCGCATTTAATCTCCAATGCCTCTGCCTCTTTTGCAAACTTGGCAAGTATTCTTGCCGGAGCCGTTGCATCGGTCTTGGAAATGGCGATTGCGTTCGGACCTTCTAAAGCATCTTTTAATGCTTCAAACTCTGTTCCCTCAATCGCAAATCTGACCATAGTGTTCTTATACACCTTATAAGTAACGCCGGCTTCTCTTAATTCCTTACGAAGTCTGGTGTCCTGCTCTACGGTAAGACCACGATAGTCTACAATCACTGCTGACTGTGCGTCCTGAAGCTGAGTTTTGATCTCGTCAATGATTGGCTGTTTTAATTCAATCTTTGCCATCGTCTCTGCGCCTCCTTATCATACTAATGACTGCACGATATAAAAAAGAAAAGCTCCATGCCGACAGACATAGAGCGAAACGTCATTCTCACGATTCTTCCTCGGCAGGCGCTAATGCTTACACCAAAATGGTACCTGCTGTCTTCGGCAGTTCATCGTTGCCTACATTACCATAATGTTATGCCAAAGTCAAGAATTTTTTTCATTTTTCTGCATAAATATTCATTTTTTTGTAATTTTAGGGTGGACATTTTCCTATTTTTATATTATACTTACATTAATCATGGGAGACTAGCGCTAACGGATTGGCGTATTCCCATTTTTTCAAAAGTCAGGCAGAATCATCCATGGAAGGAGGTATGTGATATGCTGAATCTGAATAATGTCTATAATTATTACAGTTCCCAGCTTGCGGCGCCTAATCGCAGCAGGTTCCATTCTCATAAGAGAAACGATTTAAAAACAGTATATAACAATATGGTTAAGCAGAACCAGCATTCACCATTTTACAAATTTACCTTCTCGGATGCAACCCAGGCTTATGCCATCGGTATCAAGGAAGCCGCCATGTCCTTACAGGCGGAGGGCAAATCTCTAAGCGGGCAGGAAGACAGTGTGTTTGACCAGATGACCGCCGTATCCGACAATGAGAATGTTGTATTTGCCCAGCTAAGCGATACAGTTTCCGAGGATTTGCCGGACACGCTTTCCATTCAGGTTGATACACTGGCAAAGGGGCAGGTCAATGTGGGCAATTACCTTCCCGACGGGGAGAGCGCATTTGCTCCCGGCGATTATTCTTTCGGCATCTCCGTCGGACATAACAAATATACTTTCCAGCTTACAGTACACGAGGGAGACACCAACCAGCAGATTCAGCGAAGCTTGGCCTCTTCCATTAACCAGAATAACATTGGTATAAGAGCCAGCCTGCGCAGCAACAGAATTGAGGGAACCAGCGCATTGACATTGCGTTCTGAAGCTGTGGGCCTTCCCAACGATAACGAATTATTCTTCCGTTTTGAGGACGGTTATTTAGAAAATGATATTACCAGCCAGCTAGGCATTGATCAGGTGGAGACGGCACCCACTAACGCCCGGTTCTACATCAATGACACCCTGCACACAGCGGTCAGCAACCGGATTTCTTTAAACCATTCGATGGATTTGGATTTAATGTCAGCAAGCAAGACGCCGGTTAATATATATCTGGTTCCGGACGAAGACAAGATTGCCACTAAACTGACCAGCTTTGTGAACTCTTATAATCAGTTGGTGGATATTGCAAGACATGCCTCCAGCCAGAGGGGAGCTACCAAGCTGATGCGGGATATTACCGGCATTGCCAGACGCAACCGGGAGGCATTGGAATCCGTGGGACTGACGATTAACGAGAACGGCTATCTCGATAAGACCGGTGAAGCAGACAGCGCCCAGATTAAGAACCTGTTTAACAATGAATTATCCGGTTTCAGCAGGGATTTACAGCGGACTACCGAGAAGATGACGCTGAACCCTCTGGATTATATCGATAAAGTTGTGGTTACTTATCCCAACAACACTGGCACATATCCTAACCCCTATAATCCGTCCAAATATTCCGGACTTCTATTCAACGACTACGCATAGAAAAATCCCTTCCGCCAGTTATCTTCTGACGGAAGGGATTTTTTAATTCTTTGTAATAGCTCTTGCCAAAGCAATTAAAATACAAGCGCCAATTACAGAAACAATAATATTTCCTAATATACCGCTACCGGATATTCCTACCAGTCCAAGCAAGAATCCGCCTACAACCCCACCGAAGATTCCCAGGATTATGTTTTTCAACACTCCGCCCTCCACATGCATGATGTTTCCGGCAATCCACCCTGACAGGGCACCTACAATTAAACTAATTAAAATTCCAACTATACTAAACATTTTATCCTCCTCTTTCATTCGTCTATAGAATTACTCTACTATACATCTTATTCCAAAACCATCTTTGCAGCCAAATCCAATTTATTCAAAAAAGGAAGAAAATCCGCTTCCAAACAGTCTGCCACCAACAGCTTGTCCCCACTGCTTAAGGAAATGCCCAAGTGCTTCACCGCAGTAATCATAGCCTTTTTGTCAATGTAGCTACTTCTTTCATTCAGAAGGGAGGCGCACTGGTTATAGACTTCAAT
>CANREG010000052.1 GCA_947629565.1 uncultured Lachnospiraceae bacterium | reverse complement strand
AAGGAAGGCAACAGAGAGAGAATTCAGGTATTTGAGGGTACTGTCATTAAGCGTCAGGGCGGCAGCAACAGAGAGACATTCACTGTCCGCAAGAATTCAAACGGCGTTGGCGTGGAAAAGACCTGGCCCTTACATTCTCCAATCGTAGAAAAGATTGAGGTCGTAAGACGGGGTAAGGTAAGACGGGCCAAATTATACTACCTGCGTGACAGAGTAGGTAAGGCAGCAAGAGTAAAAGAACTTGTTAAGTAATGGATAAGGCAAGAGGGGCTGGAGTAATGTATCTTTACTCTGGCCTTTTATACTATTGTGTAGTAAACTGAGAAAAGAAAACGATAAGGATAAGGAGATTCCATGAGACGCCGCAGAAGGTATCGTAGCAGTTACGACAGGGAAGAATTTGATATAAAAGATTTTATGTCCGAGGTAGGGCAGTGGGCATTGTCTATTCTGATTGTGATTATTCTCGCTTACAGTATTGTCACTTTTGGCGTACAGTCCGTTACCATGATCGGGCAGAGCATGGCGCCGGCCCTTTCTAATCAGGATGTAGTGCTGTTAAATAAGCGGGCTTATACCTTCCACCGTCCAAGACGGTATGATGTGGTTGCCTTTAAGCCTAAGGAGGATCCGGACACTTATTTTAATATTAAGAGGGTTATCGGTCTTCCGGGTGAGACCGTACAGATAAAAAACGGGCACATATTTATTGATGGCCAGGTGTTGTCGGATTTGCCCTTTGATGATTTGATTATGACAGAGGGATTGGCTCTGTCGGAGATTACCCTAGAGGAGGGAGAATATTTTCTGATGGGGGATAACTGCAACAACAGTGAAGATTCCCGTTATGTAAATATCGGAAATATTTCCGATAAGGAAATCAGCGGCAGGATATTTTTTCGGATTTCCCCCCGAAGTGAATTTGGATTTGTAAAATAGCTTAGAGGGACAGCAGGGGAATATATAATACTAAAGGAGTAAAGGCATGAATATACAGTGGTATCCCGGACATATGACAAAGGCAAAACGTATGATGCAGGAGGATATAAAGCTGATTGATATTGTCATTGAGCTGTTAGACGCCAGAGCGCCTTTAAGCAGCCGGAATCCGGACATTCATACGTTGGCGAAAGATAAATACCGCCTCGTCTTATTGAATAAATGCGATCTTGCCGATGCGAAGGTCAACGAACAGTGGATTAGCTGGTTTAAGGAGCAGGGCATTATGGTGGTGGCTATTAACGCAAGAGATGGTCAGGGAATGAAATCCATAACCGCTAAGGTGCAGGAGGCCTGCCGGGAGAAGATAGAGAGAGACCGGAAAAGGGGTATATTAAACCGCCCCATCCGGGCTATGATTGTGGGAATCCCCAATGTAGGGAAATCCACCTTTATCAATTCCTATGCAAGAAAAGCCTGTACCAAGGTGGGAAACCGTCCGGGCGTCACTAAGGGAAAGCAGTGGATTAGGCTTAACAGGAGCGTCGAGCTTTTAGATACGCCGGGAATTTTATGGCCTAAGTTTGATGATGAAACCGTAGGCGAGCATTTAGCTTTTATCGGTTCTATTAATGATGAGATTATACAAAAGACGGAGCTTGCCTGTCAGTTGATTTCTTTTTTGACAAAGGAATATCCGGGAACTATGCAGGAGCGGTATCAGGTGAATGAATCACTGCCTCCGGCGGAACTGTTAGGTAAGATTGCCGAGGTGCGCGGCTGCCTGCAAAAAGGAAAGGAACTGGATTATGAGAAGGCGGCGGCTATTTTGTTAGATGAGTTCCGGGGCGGCAGGCTTGGAAGAATTTCTGTCGAAAGACCGGAATGAGGAGATGGAAGTATGGCAGGCGGTAAATCAAATATGTCCGAACAGGATGTCAATATAGCAAAAGAAATAGGCGGATTCATTGTGTATCTTCTGTTTCTTGTCATCGTAATATGGGCGATTCTGACCTTTGTGGGACAGCGCACGGTTGTCAGCGGCAGTTCTATGTACGATACCTTAGAGGATGGGGATAATCTGTGGATTGACAAGTTTACCTATCACTTTGAGGAGCCAAAGCGTTTTGATATAGTGGTATTTCCTTATCGGGACAGCTCTGTATATTATATTAAGCGGATTATCGGACTTCCGGGCGAAAAAATCCGGATAGACGATGAGGGAAATATTTATGTGAACGGAACGCCTTTAAATGATGAATTTGGGTATGAACCTATTGAGCCTGGTATGGTGGGACGCGCCAATAAAGATATTTTTCTTGGCGATAATGAATATTTTGTATTAGGCGATAACCGCAACGACAGTAAGGATTCCCGGTTTGCGGAGGTGGGAAATATCCGTCGGGACCAGATAGAGGGAAAGGCGGCTTTTCGGATATGGCCGCTTTCTAAGTTCGGCAAGATAAAATGAAAGATAGAATGTAGGAGCGCAGAATATGAAGAAACAGGAAAAGACAGCGGTGGCTGAAGACAAACAGGCAGTAAATGAGAACAGTAAAAAGAAAAATGGAAAGAAGGATAAAAAGGACAGAAAATCCGGCAGAAAAAAAGAAGAAAAATCTGATGATGTGAAGAATAAAGAGGAAAAGGAACAGGTGAACATGGCAAGAGAGATAATAGAAATGGTAATCTATCTGGCGTTTGTGCTGCTCCTTGTATGGCTGGTGATTACCTTTGTGGGACAGCGCACCGTGGTGGACGGCGTGTCCATGTATGACACTTTAGATGACCGGGATAATTTATGGGTAAGCAAGATTTCTTACCGGCTAGGAGACCCGGAACGGTTTGACATTGTTGTATTTCCGGTGGACGAGGAGGAAGATATTTACTATATCAAGAGGATTATCGGCCTGCCGGGGGAAAGGGTGCGGATTGATGAAGACGGCGTAATTTATATCAATGGAACGCCCCTAAAGGAATCCTACGGCTATGAAACCATTGAACCGGATTGCCGGGGACGGGCGAAGAAGGGCGTTACATTAGGAAAAGATGAATATTTTGTCATGGGGGATAACCGAAATGAGAGCGAAGATTCCCGGTATGAGCTGGTTGGCAATGTTAAGCGGGATAAGCTGGTTGGAAAAGCTGTATTTCGGATATGGCCGCTTTCCAAATTTGGAAAAGTGCAGTAAGGAATAAAAAATCCTTTACAGGACGTATGTGGCAGAAGGAATAGAAATAGGCAGAGGGAACATGAAAGAGGAGACGGAATGGGAATCAATGAGATTAAGCAGTTATTGAACGAGGCGGATATCGACGCCTTAAAGGAATTGCTGCCCCGGTTTGAGACAGACGAGCGGGCGGGGGTGCAAAAGCTTATATTGAGCGCCAGAAAGCGGATTGCCGCCTTTGAGGAGGAAGTAAAGCGCACTTATTCCTTGAAGGAGTATGAACGGAAATACGAAAAATGCCGATATATATGTGGGATAGACGAGGTTGGACGGGGACCGTTAGCCGGTCCGGTAGTGGCAGCGGCAGTAGTGTTGCCAAAAGATGAGGATATCTACTATCTCAACGATTCCAAGCAGCTTTCCGAAAAGAAACGGGAACAGCTCTATCAGGAGATTATGGAAAAGGCAGTTGCCGTCGGCATTGGATTTGCAGACGAGAAACGCATTGATGAGATTAATATTTTGCAGGCGGACTATGAGGCAATGCGGATTGCCATAAGCAGGCTTTCGGTAACGCCGGATATTTTACTAAACGACGCAGTGGAAATACCGGGGGTGGATATCCCGCAGGTGTCGATTATAAAAGGAGACGCCAAAAGCGTATCTATCGCAGCGGCCAGTATTGTGGCAAAGGTGACCAGGGACCATTTTATGGTTGAAATGGACGCCCGGTATCCGGGTTACGGCTTTGCCTCCAACAAAGGGTATGGGAGCGCGGAGCATATTGCCGCATTAAAGGAAATCGGCCCCTGTGAGATACACAGACGAACATTTATCCGTAATTTTGTGGAATCGTAGGCAGTACATAGTTTTGTAACGGGCGGTGCGCCAGGGGAGGGTTATATGCAGGTCGGACATAATGTTTTAAACAACTATGAGATGCATTTACAGGATAATGTGAAAATGGACAATACCAGGGCGGCAGACCAGACCGGTCAGGTCTCGTCAGGAACGGATTTGTCCGCTCTTAAGGAAGGCATGGTCTTTAAGGGACAGATTATGGACATTGCCGGTGAAAAGGTGCAGATTGCTTTAGACAACAAAGCCATGCTCTTTGCCAGATTGCAGGAGGGCGTGGAATTAGGCGTTGGAGACAGGCTTTTGTTTTCCGTAAAGGAAAATGTCAACAACCAGATTTTGATTAAGCCGATGTTTGACTCCCTTTACAGCGCTCAGACACAGGTGTTGGAAAAGGCGTTGGAGATGACCGGACTGTCTCCCACGGAGAAGAATTTCGCAGTGGCAAAGGAACTGATGGAGGCGGGAATGCCTTTGGATAAGGGCAGCATGGTAAAACTTCTCTCACAGAGCATGAAATTTCCGGAAACGCCGATACAGACATTGGTTTCCCTGAATAAGATGAATATTCCGGTAACGGCGGAAAATATAGCCCAGTTTGAGCGGTACCAGGGCTATCACCACCAGCTTACCGGGGATATAGGGCAGGCGGCAGAGGGCATGGCGGCCTTTACCGAAAGTTTTCCGGCAGGAACGCCGGCGGCAACTCTGCTCTCTGTGGCGGGAGATATTTTTGATATGTTTATGCCGGAGACAACCGGCGAACCGGCTGATTTGAATGGCAATCCGGAGATTGCCGGTGAAAATGAAGCGGCAGGAAAGGGAGAGAACGGAGCGGCAGTTCAGGGAGAAAATGGAGCGACAGTTCAGGGCGAGAACGGGACGGCTTTGGAACAGACAGGCAGGCTTGCCGCCAACGGGCAGATTATATCCGGACAGGAAGGTGCCTTAACCGGAGAGGGCGTATCCGCGGATAAGGAAAGCGCGGCAGTCCACAATGGGGAGAACGAAAGCGTCGCAGGGCAGGAGAGCGCCGGAGAAAAGGGCAGCCTCTCTAGCCTTGCGGAAAAGACCGGACTTAGCCGGGAGGAGACAGCGAATCTGGCCCGCACACTGCAAAAGGCCGGAATTCCCGCAGAGCAGGTGCGGGAGATCTATAAGCAGTCGGACAACGGGGGAGAACTGATGCGCAATATGTTGAGTGCCCTCAGTGAAAGCGGCGCCGGGGAACAGGCGGTGCGCAGCATTATGGAGTCCGCTGAGTTTAAGAAGCTGTTTACCGATATGATTAAAAAGAATTGGGCCTTAAATCCGGGAGAAATGAAAGACCCAAAAGAGATTGATGAGCTTTATAATAAGATTGCCCGCCAGAGCAAGGGCTTTGAGGACGCCATTGCAGCGAAAGGCGGCGATACCAAGGGATTTAACCAGAATTTTCAAAATATGCGCCAGAATATGCAGTTTATGGAGCAGCTTAACAACCAGATGATTTATGCCCAGATGCCGTTAAAACTATCCGGACAGAATGCCAATTCAGAGCTTTATATCTATGCGGATAAGCGGAAGCTGGCGGAGAAAAAGGACGGCATCAGCGTCATGCTGCATTTGGATATGGACCATTTAGGGCAGACGGATATCAAGGTGACCTTAACCGGCACCAATGTCAATGCCAGATTTTATCTAAACGATCAGCAGAGTGTGGATATTGTGGCGGAAAATATGACGCAGCTGGCAAAGCAGTTGGCAGACCGGGGATTTTCCTTAACGAATGAAGTGATAAAAAGGCAGCCCCAGGAGTCGATTAACAAGGTGGTAGACGAGATTATAGATGAAAATGCAGAGCGGAGCATCAAGCGTTACACCTTTGATGCCAGAATGTAAGGAGGGAACAGATATGGCTGAAAACCAACCGGAAAAGAGAAAAAAAGCAGTTGCCCTTACCTATGAGCCGGGCAGCCAGGCACCCCAGGTCGTAGCCTCCGGACGGGGAGCCATAGCGGAGAGAATTATTGAGCGGGCGAAGGAAGCGGATGTGGCAACCTATCAGGACGAAGGTTTAGCCGACACCCTTTTAAAGCTGGATATCGGAGAGATGATACCGCCGGAGCTTTACGGCGTTGTAGCTGAGATTTTAGTGTATGTCGATAAGATGGATAAGATTAAGAGCAAGATTACCGGCGGCAGATAGAAATTACAGGCGGTGTTTGGATAAATCTGCAAAGTCTTCCTGACTTTTCTTAGATATTAAGTTTAGGCGGGCGGCGTGGCATCTGGATTCATCGGTAAGGAGTGTCAGGTTGGATAGTAAGAGCGTGAACAAAAGAAAGTTAGGCGGTCAGGTTGAGGAGGCAGTCAGCGACTACCTCTTAGCGCATGGTTTTGAGATTATAGAGCGAAACTACCGCTGCCGCCAGGGAGAGATTGATATTATCGCCAAAGAGGGCGGTTATTATGTTTTTATTGAGGTGAAGTACCGCAGTAAGGAGGACTACGGGATTCCCGCGGAGGCGGTGGGAACCGCCAAACAGAGACGGATTTCCAAGGTTGCGCTGCAATACCTTTACAGTCATAATTTAGGAGAAGATACCCCGGTGCGGTTTGATGTGGCCGGGGTGTTTCAAAATAAGATTACTTATTACCGGAATGCGTTTGCGTTTTGCATATAAGACATTTACAAAGGGAGAGGATAAGGCATGACATTTCATTTTGACAGCTGGCTGATTTACTTTTATTTTTACTGTATCTGCGGATGGATTTTTGAGTCCACATATGTATCTCTTAAAACGAAGAAACTGACAAACAGAGGGTTTATGAAGGGCCCCTGGCTGCCTCTTTATGGGAGCGGCGCGATTGTGATTTTACTGGTGACGCTTCCCGTTAAGCAGTTTCCAGTTGCGGTATATTTTGTCGGAGCCATAGCGGCTACCGCATTGGAATATGTAACCGGTGTCGTGATGCTTAAGCTGTTTAAGGTGCGTTATTGGGATTACAGCTACCGAAAGATACAGTTCCAGGGGCATATCTGTCTGATTTCCTCCATTGCATGGGGATTTTTAAGCCTGATAATGGTTTATTTAGTGCATGAGCCTGTAGTGCGGTTTATCGCGCTGTGGAATGAAGAGGTGCTGAGTATTCTTACCTTTTTGATAACCATAGTCATTGTATTTGATTTTGCCAATGCGTTCAGAAATGCTATGGATTTGCGCGCTTTAATCATACAGGCGGAAGAAATCAGGAGGCGTTTGGATGAGGCCCTTGAGGAGAGAAAGCAGCACTTGAACCAGACTGTTTCCGAAGCCCAGGCGCAGATTGAGCAGGCATTAGAAGAAAGAGCGGAGGAGAACAGAAAGGCGCTTAATAAATACAAAGAACAATTAGAAGAGGCGGTAAATGAGACAAAGGAGAAGGTAGAGGAGGCTGCTGCCGAAAGAAGAGAGAGAATCGAGCGGACTATTGCAGAATTGACGGCAGCAAGGGACAGTGTTTTAAAGAGCATGGAGAAACCTTCCAGACAGCTTTTATTGCATAATCCGGGTTCCGGGTTTAAGGGATTAGAGGAGGAAACCATGGAGATTAAGAAACGCCTGTTGGCAAAGAGAAAGAAATAGTAAGAGTTGGTTTCAAGGCATAGGAGGACGGTCAGAACATGAAGTTAAATTATATCAATGGCAGCAAGACCTGCATAATAAATGAAAATCAGGGCGTAACCTATATTACCTTTCCCGGACTTGCTGCACACAGCAAGGATTTGCTGCACGCTTTCTCCACCCGTTTAGGCGGCGTGTCTGAGGACTATTTGGGAACGATGAACTTAAGCTTTTCCAGGGGAGACGACAGGGAAAAGGTTATGGAAAATCACAGGCGTTTCGCTGCGGCAACAGGCTATGACGAAAAAAGGCTGGTTTTTTCTGACCAGGTGCATTTAACCCATTTTCACAAAGTAAGCGAGGAGGACTGCGGCAAGGGAATCATCCGGGAAAGCGATATTAAGGAGATTGACGGATTAGTAACAAATGTACCGGAAATCCCGCTGATTACCTTTTATGCGGATTGCGTACCCTTGTTTTTCTACGATCCGGTCAAAAAGGTCATTGCCATGGCACATTCCGGCTGGAAGGGAACGGTAGAACGGATAGGCGGGAAAATGATATCTTATATGATAGCGGAATACGGCTGCGAAAGCCGGGATATTGTCTGCGCCATTGCCCCGTCTATCTGCCAGAGCTGCTACGAGGTAAGCGAAGATGTAGCCCTTCGCTTTCTGGAAGTCTTTGGAAAAGAACATGGAAGCTCCCTGCTGTATCCAAAGCCCGACGGTAAGTACCAGCTAAACCTTCATAAAGCCTGTGAAATCACCCTGCTTGAGGCGGGAATCCTGCCCAAACATCTGGATATTACCGACCTTTGCACCTGCTGTAACCCAAACTTTTTCTTTTCCCACCGTGCCAGCCATGGCCGCCGCGGCAATCTGGCCGGCGTAATGATGTTAAAATCCCCGGCGTAACCTTCCTGCCCTTATGCAGATATTTTGGTTCCGGCGCCTGCCCTTCTTTTCTCCGCAGGAATATGAGTAAATTGCCGCCCCAGGTAATCCTTTTCCCGATTTTCCCGACACGCGGTTTTTTAGAAATCCGCTGCCGGGCCTTCCTGCATATTGCACGTGCGAAGAAGTGTCTGAGCACCGGGTTTGGGGTGCTGGGCAAACATTTTGCAGCCACGCTTGCGCTCTGTTGAAAACGCAGCGGTACATAAGCGAAGGCCCTGTTAATTATGTACTGAATAACAGATTTATAATAGGGCCTTCGCAAGTACCGGCGTTTTCAAAGGGGCTGCAAATGTTTCCCAGTCACCCCTTCCCAGTGCGAGTTTCTTCGTAAGCACGTGCAATCTAATATGCAGGAAGGCCCGGCAGCAGGATTTCTTAAAACCGATGGCAGTGCGGGAAAATGGGAAAGGATTATCCCGGGGCGGCTATACAAATATAAAATCTGCGGAGAAAAGAAGGGGAGCCGCCGGAACGGAAACGGGAGCGATATGGAGGGCAGGAAGGTTACGGCCGGGGATTTGGAGAAATAAAGGTTTACAAAAAGGGTTGTCTATTGTAAACTAAGGGGAGTTGTAAATCAGGAAGAGGAGAAAGACAATGAGTAAGCCGATTGTAGCCATTGTAGGAAGGCCCAATGTGGGCAAATCCACTCTGTTTAATGTGTTGGCGGGTTCCCGGATTTCCATTGTGAAGGACACGCCGGGCGTGACCAGGGATCGCATATATGCAGATGTGGACTGGCTGGATTATCATTTTACCATGATTGATACCGGCGGGATTGAGCCGGAGAGCGAGGATATTATTTTGAAGAGCATGCGGGCCCAGGCGCAGATTGCCATGGATACCGCTGATGTGATTATATTCTTGGTGGATGTCCGCCAGGGTTTGGTTGATGCAGACAATAAGGTGGCGGATATGCTGCGCCGTTCCCATAAGCCTGTGGTGCTGGTGGTCAACAAGGTAGATGATTTTGAGAAATTCATGCCAGATGTCTATGAATTTTATAATCTGGGCTTGGGAGATCCCCACCCTGTTTCGGCTGCCTCCCAGTTGGGGCTTGGAGATATGTTAGATGAAGTGGTCTCTCATTTTACCGAGGAAATGAAAAGCTTAGAGGAGGACGAGCGGCCCAAGATTGCCATAATCGGAAAACCCAATGTGGGAAAAAGCTCCATTATCAATAAGCTGTTAGGGGAGGAGCGTGTGATTGTTTCCGATATTGCAGGAACCACCAGGGACGCCATTGATACCACCATTGAAAAAGACGGACGGGAATATGTCTTTATCGATACGGCGGGGCTTCGCCGGAAAAGCAAGGTAAAGGAAGAAATTGAGAGGTATTCCATTATCCGTACAGTGACGGCGGTGGAGCGGGCGGATGTATGCGTTCTTGTCATTGACGCCACCGAGGGCGTGACGGAACAGGACGCCAAGATTGCGGGAATCGCCCATGACCGGGGCAAGGGCATGATTATTGCGGTGAATAAATGGGACGCCATTGAAAAGGACGACAAGACGGTGTATCGGTTTGCCGAGGATATCCGGAGAATTTTGTCGTTCATGCCCTATGCGGAGATTATTTACATTTCCGCAAAGACCGGACAGCGGCTGCCAAAACTTTTTGAATTGTTGGATGTGGTGATTGACAACCACGCCCTTCGGGTGGGAACCGGCGTACTCAATGAGATTTTATCCGAGGCCGTTGCCATGCAGGAGCCGCCCTCTGACAAGGGCAGGAAGCTCAGGCTTTACTATATGACGCAGGTGGCAGTGAAACCGCCGGCCTTCGTTATCTTTGTAAACGATAAAAAGCTGAGCCATTTTTCGTATATCCGGTATATTGAGAACCGCATACGGGAGGCTTTCGGCTTTCGGGGAACCCCGCTTAAATTTATGCTGCGGGAGAGAAAAGAGAAAGGTTGATATCATTTATGGAAATATTAGTTCGTATTCTTTGTGTTGCAGCAGGTTATTGTTTTGGTCTGTTACAGACGGCGTACATATATGGAAAGCTTCATGGCATAGATATAAGAGAGCATGGAAGCGGCAATTCCGGCACAACAAATGCGCTGCGGGTGTTGGGAAAGAAGGCCGGTCTGATTGTGCTGCTCGGAGATTTTTTTAAGGCGACGGCTGCCTGTGTGCTGGCAAGGGTAGTAGGCTCCATGTTTTATCCGGATATTATGTACCCGATGATTTTATGGGCGGGACTTGGCGTAGTGTTAGGGCACAATTTTCCTTTTTATATGAATTTTCAGGGAGGTAAGGGCATTGCAGCCACTGCCGGAGTAATCTTCGGCCTTTTGGACTGGCGGATTATGGTAATCTGCCTTGCGGCTTTCATTCTGTGTGTTGCGATAACCAGATATGTGTCCTTAGGCTCTTTAATTGTAGTCACACTGTTTTTCCTGTCCTTCCTCTGTCTGGGAATGACAGGACATATAATTAATCCGGTTACGGGTGCGGCCTATGCGGGCGGGGAGCTTACGGAAAGCTATATCGTTATTTTTCTGTTCGGGGCTTTGGCCTTTTACCGGCATAAGGCAAACATCATAAGACTTGCCCATGGCGAGGAGAATAAGATATTTTCCAAGAAGACGGAAGAAGACAGTAATCAGTAAAGGTTAGGAGGATTCTGCGATGAAAAAAATTTGTATTTTAGGGGCGGGAAGCTGGGGAACGGCTTTAGCGGTTTTATTGAGTAATAACGGGCATGAGGTGACCGTCTGGTCGATTGATCCGGAAGAGGTTTTAATGTTAAAAGATTACCGGGAGCAGAGGGATAAACTGCCGGGCGTTATGGTGCCCAGCACTGTGGAATTTACGACGGACATGGAAATGGCGTTAAGCGGTAAGGACATGGCAGTCTGCGCAGTGCCGTCGCCTTTTGTCCGGACGACCATGAAAAAGGCTTCCGCATATATCGCCGGGGGCGTGATTGTCGTAGATGTGGCCAAGGGAATTGAGGATAAGACCTATAAGACGATGACGGAGATTATCGGGGAGGAATGTCCCCAGGCAAGAATCGGCATTTTGTCCGGCCCAAGCCACGCTGAGGAGGTGGGACGGAAGATTCCCACTACGATTGTTGCCGGTTCGAAAGACCGGGAGGTGGCGGAGACCATTCAGGATACCTTTATGAATGAGGTGTTCCGGGTATATACCAGCCCGGATGTAATCGGGATTGAGTTGGGCGGTTCCCTGAAAAATGTGATTGCCCTGGCAGCCGGCATGGTAGACGGCTTAGGCTTTGGGGATAACACCAAGGCGGCGTTAATGACCAGAGGAATTGCAGAGATGAGCAGGCTGGTGACAGCCATGGGCGGCCATATTGAGACTTTGGCCGGACTTTCCGGAATTGGGGATTTGATTGTGACCTGTACCTCCAAACATTCCAGAAACCGGAATGCCGGTTATCTGATGGGACAGGGAAAAACCTATCAGGAGGCCATGGACGAGGTAAAAATGGTAGTGGAGGGCGTGTATTCTGCCAAGGCGGCCTTAGCGCTCGCTAAGAAATATAATGTAAGGATGCCGATTGTTGAGGCAGTCAACCGGGTGCTCTTTGAGGGGGTAAATGTCAGGGAAGCCTCCATGCAGTTATTGGTCCGGGATAGGACCATTGAGTCAGAAAATTTAGAGTGGAAATGACATATAATCAGGAATTCCCGCATATATTCTTTTTAGGATAACAGCATAATGCCATATTTTAAGGAGGATTATATGAAGGAGCAGTTTGATGTCTATCAGGATATAAAAGAGCGCACCGGCGGCGATATGTACATAGGCGTGGTAGGGCCTGTGCGTACCGGAAAATCCACATTTATCAAGCGTTTTATGGAAACTCTGGTGATTCCACAGATGGAGGATGGACCGGAAAAGGAGCGGACGATTGACGAGCTGCCGCAAAGCGGTTCCGGCAGAACCATTACCACGACGGAGCCCAAATTTATTCCCAAGCAGGGAGCCAATATCGCCCTGAACAAGGAAGCAGATGTAAATGTAAGGCTGGTGGACTGCGTGGGATATATGGTAGATGGCGCCAGCGGTCATTTAGAGGAAGAACGGGAGCGTTTAGTTAAGACACCATGGTATGACTATGAGATTCCCTTTACCAAGGCGGCCCATATCGGCACCAAAAAGGTGATGACAGACCATGCCACGATTGGCCTGATTATCACAGGAGACGGTTCCTTTGGTGAGATTGAGCGGGAAAGCTTCTACCCTGTGGAAAAAGAGTTAGTCGAGGAGATGAAGGCGTTAGGGAAAGCCTTTATCGTGATTCTCAACAGCGTCAAGCCGGAAAGCCGGGAGACAAAGGATTTAGCCGAGGAACTGACAAACCAGTACGGTGTCAGGGTGCTGCCGGTCAACTGCGACCAGTTAAAGGGCAGTGATATCATTGAGATTCTGAAACATGTATTGCTGGAGTTTCCTGTCAGCCAGATTGGCTTTTTCATTCCCAAATGGGCGGAGACGTTAGACGCTTCCCATCCGATTAAGCAGGCTGTGGTGGATTATGCCAGACAGGTAATGGATGAGGCCGCCGGTATGAAGAAGCTATACGATATCCCCAAACCGGAAAACGAATATATCAGCGATGTCTACTTATCCAGCCTGAATTTAAAAGACGGGACGGTGAGGCTTAACATTTCCATTCCGGAGAATTATTACTATGAAATGCTTACCAGCCTGTTAGGGGCGCCTGTGGAAAATGAATATGATTTCTTAACACTGTTAAAAGAGGTAGCCGGAAAGCGGCGGGAATATGAACGGGTGGCGGACGCCATGAACAGTGTCCTCATGAAGGGGTATGGTCTGGTCATGCCGGAAAAGGAAAATATTACCATTGCGGAGCCGGAATTAATCAAGCATGGCAGCAAGTATGGAATTAAAATTAAGGCTAATGCACCGTCTTTACATTTTATCAAGGCCAATGTCACAACGGAGATTGCGCCCATTGTAGGTTCCGAGGAACAGGCGAAGGATTTCCTTGCCAACATGAAAGAGCAGCTTGCCACTTCCCCGGAAGCGTTGTGGAAAATCAACATTTTTGGAAAAACCGTAGAACAGATGGTGGAGGAAGGGCTGATTTCCAAGTCGAACAAGATTAACGACGATTCCCAGATTCGCCTACAGGATACCATGGAAAAAATTATCAATGACAGTAACGGCGGCATGGTCTTTATCATTATCTGATAATGTTTGCCTTTTTGAAAAATTTATAATATAATGAGTAGGTCGTTTCCGGGTTAGGGAGCGGCCTATTTTAGGATAAGGATATTTAAGATAAGGATCATACCCGAAAGATGGAGATTGAATATAAGCTGCAGGTATTTGAGGGACCACTGGATCTCTTGCTGCATTTAATCGAAAAGAATAAAGTGGATATTTACGACATTCCCATTGTGACCATTACCGAGCAGTATTTGGCGTATGTGGAGCAGATGCAGGAGCAGGACATGGACGTCATGAGTGAATTTTTAGTCATGGCCGCTACCCTGATTCGGATTAAATCCAAAATGCTGTTGCCAAAGGAGGAAACCGAGGAGGAAGAGGAGGAAGATCCGAGAGCGGAGCTGGTGAGACGGCTTTTGGAGTACAAGATGTACAAGTATGCTGCCTTAGAGCTTAAGGATATGGAGTTAGACGCCTCCCACAGCCTTTACAAAAAGCCCACGATACCCGACGAGGTGGCCGCATACCGGGAGGAGATTGATCCGGCTGTATTGGTGGACGGCATGACGCTTAACATGTTAAATGATATTTTCCAGTCCATTATGCGGCGGCAGGTGGACAAGATTGATCCGATCCGTTCTAAGTTCGGCACCATTGAGAAGGAGGAAATTAACATTGAGGACCGGATGGTGCAAATCAGAGAGCAGGTCCGGGGCTTAAAGGGCATTAATTTCCGCACCCTGCTTGAATCCCAGCCTAGCCGTATGAGCATTATTGTAACCTTTATGTCCATACTGGAATTGATGAAAATGGGAGCGATAACGATACGGCAGGAGGAGATTTTCGGGGAGATTGTGATTGATTCTTTAGATGAGATAGATGCAGCGCCGCCGGAGGAAGCGGATGACAGAGCATTGGCAAATGAGCGGACAAAGCTGGAAGATGAGACTACGAAGCCGGAACATGGGGCAGAGAAAATTCAGCAGACAGAACCGCAGGCAACTTAGGAAAAATCAGAACAGACAGAAAAGATACAGGAGTAGAGTATGGAACAGAATATCAGTGTGATTGAAGGACAAATTGAAGCTGTGCTGTTTTCTGTAGGGGAAGCAGTAGAGCGGGAGCGGCTGGCCCAGGCCTTGGAATTAGATGTGGATACCGTAGTGCGCATTGTACATAATATGATGGACAAGTATGACAGCGCTGACCGGGGCGTGCGGATTATCGAATTAGAGGATTCGTTTCAGATGTGTACGAAAGCCGATTATTATGATACCTTGGTTAAGGTTGTCAACATTCCGAAAAAGCATGTTCTGACCGATGTGTTATTAGAGACGCTTTCCATTGTGGCATATAAGCAGCCGATTACCAGGCAGGAGATTGAGGCAATCCGGGGAGTCTCCTGCGTCCATGCGGTCAATAAGTTAGTGGAGTATAATCTGATTCATGAAGTGGGCCGGTTAGATGCGGTAGGCAAACCGATCCTCTTTGGCACCACAGATGATTTCTTAAGAAGTTTTGGAGTGCAGTCTACGGACGAGTTGCCTTTAATTACGCCCGATAAGATTGAGGATTTTAAGCAGCAAGCCATGGAGGAGGCGCAGCTTACCTTCGCGCCGGTAAAGGATTGAGCAAGGTTATAGGGATAAAGAAAATGACAGGTTCATATACTTGTATAGATAAAGTACAAGTGTGGGATTATGTCATTTTTTCATTTTCTTTCTAAGCGATTTCGGGATTCCAGCTTTATCTGGGGCTTTGCCGCCCTGTTAGCCGGTTCCTGTCTTTTTTTGAACCATATGGAGCAGGGGTTATTAAAACAGAATATGCGGGAGGTTTCCTCGTATCATTTAGAGCAGGGAGGAACCGGCGAACAGACGGTGGAAACGGCGGCCGATATTTCCTCCTTAAGCCAGTTAAACGCCCGTTATGCGCTTTTAATGGACGCTGCAAACCGCCGGGTATTATTTGAAAAGGCAGGGTATGAAAAAGTTCCCATGGCAAGCACGACTAAAATTATGACGTTGTTAGTTGCTTTGGAAAATGCAAATCCGGAAGACATTGTGACGGTTTCCTCTTATGCGGCGTCTATGCCGGATGTACAGTTAAACATAAGAGCCGGGGAACAGTATCGGCTTGGGGATTTGTTCTATTCCCTGATGTTGGAATCCCACAACGATACGGCTGTGGCCATTGCGGAGCATGTGGGAGGTTCTGTGGAGGGCTTTGCGGCCATGATGAATGCAAAGGCAAAGGAATTAGGGGCGTATAACACAAATTTTGTCACGCCCAATGGGTTAGATGCGCCCAATCACTATACCACAGCCTATGACTTAGCCCTGATTGCCAGCTATGCTATTGAAAATCCCCGGTTTCTTGAGATTGTGCAGACTCCCTCCTACAACTTTCATGAACAGGGTGGGAAAAGGAGCTTTACCGTCAACAATAAGGATCGTTTCTTAAATTCCTATGAGGGCGCAATCGGCATTAAAACCGGATTTACCGGAAATGCGGGGTACTGCTTTGTAGGAGCAGTCAACCGGGAGGGAAAACAGTTTGTCAGCGTAGTGTTAGCCTGCGGCTGGCCGCCCCACAAGACCTATAAGTGGAAGGACACAGCAAGGCTTATGGATTATGGCGTCACGCAGTATAACATGAAGGAGATTTTAGCTGTCGGAACCACCTTTCAGCAGATTCCTGTAGCGGACAGCATTGAGGGAAAACCGGTGACGCCCTATGTAAAGGATTCTGTTTCCCTGCTTCTTCGGGAAGACGAAAAGGTGAGTTATGACATTGAGCTTCCGGCAAATCTGACCGCCCCGGTTAAGCAGGATGAGACGCTTGGCAAGATTACGATTAGCATTAACGACCAGGTTTATCAGGTATTGCCTTTATACAGCCGGGAGAGCAGGACGAAAATCACCTATGCATACATATTAAAGAAAGTGCTGTCCCGCTATTTTCAGGTTGACTATTTTACTGTAAAGTGATAAACTGTCAAGCGTGGCTGTAAGTCTGATGGCCGCAGATAAACTGGATTTTATAATACTAAAGGAGATTTTGAAGATGGGTTTACATTATATTTCTGAGGTTCCCTCAGCAGAAGAGATTAAAGAATTGTTTCCGATGAGCAAGGAGTTGCAGAAGGTAAAGGAAGAACGGGATCAGGAGATTGCCAGGGTGTTTACCGGAGAATCGGATAAGTTTTTGGTTATCATCGGCCCCTGCTCTGCGGATAACGAGGATGCGGTATTGGATTATATTGACCGCCTTGCCGGGGTACAGGAGAAAATTAAGGATAAGGTTATCATTATTCCCAGAATCTATACCAATAAGCCCCGTACCAACGGTTCCGGCTACAAGGGTATGCTGCACCAGCCCAATCCAGAGGAAAAACCGAACTTTATCGAGGGCTTGAAGGCAATTCGCAAGATGCATATCGACGCCATTGCCGAGACACATTTAACGGCGGCTGACGAGATGCTTTATTCGGATAACTGGCCGTATATGTCAGATATTTTGTCGTATGTTGCAGTGGGCGCCCGTTCCGTGGAGAACCAGTCCCACCGCCTGATTGCCTCCGGTATTGATGTGCCAGTCGGCATGAAGAATCCAACATCGGGAGATTATTCTGTGATGATGAACTCCTGTATTGCAGGTCAGTCCAAACATACCTTTATGACCGCAGGCTGGGAGGTAAAGTCTGACGGCAACCCGCTTACGCATTGTATTTTAAGGGGTTCCCTGAACCGTCATGGAGTATCGGTTCCCAATTATCATTACGAGGATTTAATTTTGCTGCATGAGGCGTATGAGAAATTTTCCACGCTCAAGAATCCGGCAGTCATTGTAGACGCTAACCATAATAACTCCGGCAAGAAATGGAACGAGCAGCCCCGTATTGTGAAGGAGATTCTGCACAGCATGCGCCACAGCAGTGAGATTGCCAAGCTGGTAAAGGGAGTTATGGTAGAAAGCTATATTGAAGATGGCAACCAGCCGGTAGGCGGCGGCTGCTATGGCAAATCCATTACGGATCCATGCTTGGGCTGGGAGAAATCCGAGCGTCTGCTTTTGGAGATAGCAGAGCTGTTATAGGTAATTGTTTTGCATAGCATAACACAGGTTGATAAGCGTTTTGCAAAAAGTCAATTCCTATATAGAATATGAGAGGGAGAGAAGGATGAACGGAAGAGTAAAAAGACTTTTTGGCGTACTGTTTGTTGTCGGCGTGATTTTGATTTGGACAGGAGCCACTGATACAGCACGTGGACATAAGACGCCGGTGGATTTTGCGGTATTAAAAGCAGAAGATGTAAAGAAAAATCTGATTGTTGAAGGAGATCTCTATGTTAATTTAGGTCCCTTTGTGGAAAATTACACTACAAGAAATGGTGTAAAAACGGGAAATTCCAGGTATACATATCTGATTCCGGTGGGAGATGCGGAATATATGGGATTTTTAAATAACACCGTAGATATGCAGGATCAGTTAGATACCCAGACAGAGGCTTCCTTTGATTATATGAGCGGAGGCGGTATGCCGTCCGCCGTACATTTTAAAGGCCGGGTTATCGGCATGGACAGCGAAACAAAGGGATATATGTATGACTATATGCTGGATATGGGCTTTACGGAAGATGAGATAACAAAAACTGCCCTCAGTTATTATATTCAATGCGAGGATTACAGTTCCGGTCCGACTATGCTCATAATTGGTTTGATCCTTGCATTTATCAGCGCAGCAGTGGTATTGGTTCCGATTATATCCGCCCATAAGCAGTCAAAGGCGCAAAGTGCCGTCGGAGCGGGGAATCCCCAGACCTCTGTGGCAAACGATACGCTTCCCGTCTTTGAAAATGGAGATGTGGATAGTCAGGAAAGTAATTCTGATACCCGCAGTCCTTTTGATTTTTCGGAAATGGATGCGGAAAATCAAAAGCAGATGGATACCAGCGGTTTAGGGGAAGGAATTTTGGATGATTCCGATAATGGCTGGAAATGAAAAAACTGTCGGATTATATGACTATATAGATGTATTACCAAGTGGTTCCCTTACTCCAAAGCAGATTACTGTCTCATCCGGTCAGACTGTTGAGCAGTTCTTTGATATTAAAAAAGAGTTGCAGTCTGCGTAAACTTTACTTTTTTTGCATACAATAATTGTAACTGGTTTGCAAATGCTTGTTGACTTAATCAATATCATTTGCTATAATATGGCCAGTGATCAGGTTCCGATTACTTGCGAGGTGCGGGACCGGGGGAGGACCTGAGGGCCCTCCTTTTTTTATATAATAGGAAAGTTCGCCATCCGGCGAACTCTTAAATGAAAAAGAGCCCGCACAAGCGGGCACAAAAA
>CANREG010000051.1 GCA_947629565.1 uncultured Lachnospiraceae bacterium | reverse complement strand
TTATTGCAGATTTCCCTTAAAATCAAGGTTTTTATTAAAATTTAGCGATAAAAAAACAGGTAGTTTTTGACACTACCCTTATACCATAGGAGGAAATAAAAATGGACAAAAGAACCACTGGCATTGTTGCCTATATTACATTAATCGGGCTGATTGTCGCTGTGTGCGCTGGCGATAAAGAGGGCGCCAAATTCCATATCAACCAGGCCTTAGTGATCTGGCTTTTCGGACTGCTCTCCGTCATTCCCTGCATCGGCCAGATTTGGGCAATCTTTATCTTTATATGCTGGGTCATGGGACTGATTGCCGCTATCAATGAAGAAGAAAAACCCGTTCCGTTAATCGGCGGAATCACATTGATTAAATAATACCCGCAGGGTTCTAAAAACAAAGTCCGGCACATACACTAAATCAATACTATTGTCAGGTAGTGAAATCATGTCCGCCTCTGTTCCCAGCCATTATATGAAATATATAACCCTTGTTCTATTATTAGCCGTATTTCTGCACTATGCAGGGGAAACGCTGTCAGACCGGAATACCGTCGCCACCACCGCCTTTTCGGTAAACGAGCTTCCGATTTACTGCGTAGATACTGCGCAGCCGGTAGTAGCGCTTACCTTTGACAGCGCCTGGGGAACAGAGGATTTGGACCAGATTCTTTCCATTCTGCAAAAGCACCACGCTCCCGCCACCTTCTTTGTCACAGGAGAATGGGCGGAGAAATATCCCGAAGCGATTACCGCCATTGATAAGGCGGGCCATGAAATTGCCAACCATGGCTATTCCCACAAGCATATGCCGCAGATTTCCCAGGAAGAAATGATAACGGAAATCCAGAAATGCCATGAAACCATCTATCATCTGATTGGCAAGGACATGACTTTATTCCGGGCGCCCTATAGCGACTGGAACGGTGCCGTAGTGGAGACTGCCCGTTCCTTAGGCTATGCCTCCATCAACCAGTCAGTGGACAGTTTGGACTGGAAGGACTACGGCATTGACCATATCATTTACACTGTCTGCGAGCACAAAAATCTGGAAAACGGAAGTATTATTCTGCTCCACAACGGCGCCGCCTACACCAAGGACGCGCTCGATGTTATGTTAACTAAATTGGAGGAGCAGGGTTACGGCTTCGTCAAGGTTTCTTCTCTCATTTATCGTGATAATTACTATCTCGACCACACAGGAAAACAATTTCAAAAAAAATAATTTCATTTTCTATATTTTCATGGATATTCTGCATAAATAAAAAAGAAAGCAGACATACTATCTCTGAACTAAAATTCCGGGTAATTGCAAAATTTCATTTACTGCGACGACTGCTGTCTAAACCATGCAATTACCAGAAAATTTAACCAAAAAAGGAGAATAACCATGAAAAAATTCAGACATTATATGGGACTGCTTCTGCTTACCGGACTGTTCTGCTTTGTTTTGACAGGGTGCAGCAACACGGCTCCCGGCTCCACCAGCGGCAATAATGAAAACAAAACAGGAGATGAAATGGCAGATGATGTAGGAAATGCCGTAGATGATGTGGCGGACGGCGTGGGAGACGCCGTAGACGATTTAGTCGGTAAGGGCGGTTTTGACAACTACAGCGACGCCCATGACTATTTTATGGATACCATGGGTTCCTACCATTCCGACGCTAAATTTGAACTCCGGGACGAAGACAAGAACTTAAATGATTATCAGGAGGGTTCGAAGGGATACCGCTTTAACCTGTATGACACCAGCAACAATACGGACGGCGAGCTGTTCGGCGAATTTTATGTAGACGCCAATTCCGGCGCAATCTACCGCAAGGGCGACGACGGCAAGGTGACAGAGTACCGGGGTGATTCCGCTTCAGGCAATGGTTCTGCTACCGGCAGCACAGGCAACGGCTCCACTACCGGCAACAGCTCCACCACTGGCAGTACAGGCAACGGCTCCACCACCGGCAGCACAGGCAGCATGAGTGGAAATCAGGCCAGCCGGAGCGGCGCATCTTCTTCTAACGGTGCCATTACCACACGCTAGCGGGCTATAATCCATAACGATTCATTTAAGCGGAAGATATGATATGAGACTGTGCCTCTCTACAAGCGGCGCGGTCTTATATTTTGCAAAAAAACGATACCGGAAATTTACTATTTCCCTTGCATTTTGCCGGATTACAGAATATGATACATATAGAGCATGGCCGCTCATTTTCCGGCCAGCCAATATATGATTCGGAGGTTATTCCATGGAACAGGCACCTATTCTTGTAATCGGACATAAGAATCCTGATACGGATTCGATCTGCTCCGCCATTGCATATTCCCATTTGAAAAATAAATTACAGTCAGGCAGATATGTCCCCGGACGGGCGGGACGGATTAATAATGAAACCGCTTTTGTATTAAATTATTTTCACATAGATGTTCCCGAACTGATTGAAGACGTCAACACGCAGGTTATGGACATTGAGTACCGGCAGACGCCGGGCGTAAAGGATAACATCTCCATTAAAGCCGCGTGGAAAATGATGCGGGAATTAGATGTCGTTACCCTGCCCATTGTGGAGCGGGATAATCTGTTAGAGGGCATTATCACCATTAACGATATTGCCAAATCCTACATGGACGATTTAGAGAGCGATGTAATCTCCCGCGCGAAAACCCCTTACGCCAATTTAATTGAAGTATTAGAGGGAACCTTAGTATCCGGCAATCCCCATAACCACATTATCCATGGAAAGGTGATTATCGGCGCCGCCAATCCTCATCTGATTGAAAATGTCATAGAGCAGGACGACATTATGATTGTGGGTGACCGGGTAGACACCCAAATCTGCGGTATTGAAATGGGCGTGGGCTGCCTGATTCTCTGCTTAGACGCCCAGGTTAATCCTTTGGTGTTACAGCTTGCCAAGGAGCGGGAATGTAGCGTCATTACCACCAAGCTTGACACTTATACGGTTGCCCGCCTGATTAACCAGAGTATTCCGGTAAAATATTTTATGCGCCGGGAGAACCTCTTAACCTTTGAATTAGATGAAACCGTCGATTCCATTAAGGATATCATGTCAAAGAAACGGCACCGGGATTTTCCGATTGTAGACGATATGGGCCACTACTACGGCATGGTTTCCCGCCGGAACCTGTTAGCCCTGCGGCGGAAAAAGGTAATCTTAGTGGATCACAATGAGAAATCCCAGGCAGTAGACGGGATTGAGGAAGCGGAAATCTGCGAAATTATCGACCATCACCGTCTAGGCTCCCTACAGACCATTTCGCCGGTATACTTCCGCAACCAGCCGGTGGGCTGTACAGCCACGATTATCTATCAGATGTACCGGGAAAATAATCAGGAAATCACAAATGAAATCGCCGGTATTTTGTGCGCGGCAATCCTTTCAGATACCCTGCTGTTCCGCTCCCCCACCTGTACCCCGTTAGACGAGGAAACGGCAAAGACTTTAGCGGACATTGCAGAGATTGATATGGAAACCTTTGCCATGGAAATGTTCGAGGCGGGCAGCAGCTTAAAAGACAAGACGCCGGAGGAATTATTTAATCAGGATTACAAGGTATTCCAGGTGGAAAATATGCGGATTGGCGTAAGCCAGATTAGCTCCATTAACCAGAGGGAGCTTGACAAGGTGGCCTCCATTATGCAGGAATATGTACCGCAGGCTTTATCCAGCCTGCCGATTCAGCTTTCGTATGTTATGTTAACCAATATTCATAAGCAGAGTTCCGACTTGCTCGCTTTCGGCCCTGATGCGATACGGTATTCGGCGGAAGCCTTCCATGCAGAAACCGAAGATAATATCTGCCACCTTCCCGGAGTGGTCTCCCGGAAAAAACAGGTGGTTCCGGCTTTAGTCAGCAAGCTCCAGGAGGAATTATAACGGAAGGTATTACCGTAACATATCCCCTCAATATGCATAGAATAGATTAGACATTTCAGGAGGTATATTATGCGTAATTCTTGCAAATTAAGCCAAAATGCCAAAGATTATCTTTCAACATTCTACTGCATTTTAGATAATATGATTGAAGGAATGACCACCGCCGAGCTTATGGACAGCATATCCCACAATTTCATCGTACAGATGATTCCCCACCACTGTGCTGCTATCGAAATGTCCCAAAATATTCTTCGTTATACTCATTCCCCGATTTTACAGAAAATTGCCAATCAGATTATTACCGAACAGACCAAAAGTATCTCCAATATGGAAAAGGCCCTACCCTGCTGTTCCCAACTGGAGAATACAAGGCAGGATGTGACTTTATACCAAAGGCAGATTAACCAGATTATGAATACCATGTTTTGTGAGATGGAGTATGCGGGAGATACCAACCAGACAGACACAGATTTTCTCCGGGAAATGATACCGCACCACAGAGGGGCAGTGAAACTTTCAGAGACCACGCTCCAATACGAGATTTGTGAGGAGCTGGTTCCCATTCTGGATGCCATTATCACTTCCCAGAAAAAAGGGATTCAGCAAATGGAGCAGTTGCTACACTGCATAAGGAATTGATTCCACTCCGAAAAACAATTTATTTAACCTGATTTCCTTCCTGAATTTTGCCCTGTTCGTAGTCCATGGCATTTTGCAGGGTGATCTGGCTGATAGCCGCTAAGGCCTCATAGGTCAGAAAGCCCTGGTGGGAGGTAACAATCACATTGGGGAAGGATAACAACCTTGCGGTAACAGAGGACTCTAACAGTTCGTCCTCCCTGTTTTCAAAAACATTCTGTCCCTCCTCCTCGTAGACATCTAAACCTACGCCAAAGAATTTCCCGTTGCGGATTCCCTGTATTAAGTCCTCCGTCTTAACCAGAGCGCCCCTTGAGGTATTGACTAAAATCACATTGTCCTTCATCATCTCAATCGTATTTTTATTAATTAAATGGTGGGTATCCTTAGTCAGCGGACAGTGCAGGGAAATCAAGTCGCTTTCCTTAAGCACCTCCTCTAAAGACTTGTATTCCACAAAATCAAGGTCCTTATTGGGATACATGTCATAGGCAATCACGCGCATGCCAAACCCCCGGCAAATCCTGCACATGGCCGCGCCGATTTTACCGGTGCCGATAACGCCTGCCGTCTTCTGGTAAAAATTCATTCCCGTAAGTCCCACCAGACTAAAATTATTCTCCCGAACCTTAATATAGCTCTTGTGTAAATGCCGGTTTACCGAAAGTGCCAGCGCCATAGCCAGTTCCGCCACAGCCTCCGGCGAATAGCCCGGAACCCGGAGCACCGTCATGCCACATTCGTTGGCTGCCTTTAAGTCCACATTGTTAAATCCGGCGCAGCGGAGCAGAATCAGCTTAATTCCAATCTCCTTAAGTTTTTCAATCACTTCCCGGCTCAAATCCGAATTGACAAAGGCGCAGATTGCGTCATAATCCCTTGCCAGGGATACGGTCTTTAAAGAAATATCAATCTCTTGATAGGTAATCTGTATTTCCGGGTAATTTTTCAGTTCCTTGTCAAAGGCTTCTTTATCGTAGCTGGTAGCATCATAGAATAAAATCTTCATGGCTGGTCTCGCTTTCTCATATCAATTTTTAATTAGAAATACTTTCGTTCTTTATAGGATAACCCACGAATTTGTAAAATATACCCTTTTCCTGTCATTCTTCTATGCAGCCTGCCGTCCACTCTTTCGCCGCTGCCAGCCGTTCATCAAACTGCTGATAAAAGTCCCGCCGCTGCTCATACAAGGTCATAAAAAATACATTTAATACATACAGATTTACCTCCTTTCCCTTTTCCGCCGGAAGGACGGATAGCTTCTTTCCCAGCTCCTTAATAAAATAATGCCAATCCGTTATAAACTTTTCATTCCGCAAGGGTTCCGGCGTGTCAATCCATTTTTTCACCTTTACTTTGGTACGGTTCGCCTTCCGACATTCATCAACCTGTAGAAAATAGGAAAAGCTGCCCTCCTCGTAAATCCGGCCTAACGGAAAAATGCGGCATATGCCGGGGCGGAGACTGTGTATGCTGCATCTCCCCTCTTCACTTAGGAACCCACACCGTTCCCCCTCTCCCGACATTTTCAGGTTTGGCAAAATTATATTGTCCACAACATTCAGGTCAAGCTGCCTTCCTAAAAGCTCCTCAAACTTACAATTAAGTCCTGTAGTCAGCCGATAGACATCATAGGGATCAAGAACAATGGAATTTCCCATGCCCTGACAGCAGGCAGAGCAGCCCCGGCAGTCGTCGCAGCCTACCTTTACCATATCATTTAACCCATATCGTTTTCCATCGGAAACCTGTGACATATCAATGTTTCGTTCCATAATTTTATATTCCTTTCTGCCGCAGCCGATTAAGCGGTTTCATCCTTTTTCATCCCGTTCCCGTTTCTTTTGCAATAACTGGTTCATATCCAGCTTTTCATTCTGCCCGTTGGCCGCCGTTTTCTCCTGCCCTCTTTGCTTTTTCTTTCCCGCCGGAGTTTCCCCTTCGGACTTTCCTTCCGGCTCTCCGGCAAAAATTTTCTCTCCCGCCGTATCCTTCTTTGCAGATTTTCCGGCTTTTCTTCCTCTCACAACTGCCGCCGCTTTCCCACATACCGCCCGGAATCCGTTTTTCAGTCCCGCCGCTAAGTCTATAGAAAATCTCCGGATAATAATATCCGCCAAAAACAACAGCATGGCGAGTATCAAAAGAGGCACCGTCAGGGAAACTCTGGACTTCATCATCTCCTGCCTATCGGACCACACATTATCCTCAAAGGTAATCTCCTTTCCTCCCGCCTGACGGACAAAAGAAAGAAAATCCATCGCCGAGTCTGTAAACTGATACTCCGGTGAATACTGGCTGGCATAGGCTGTGTTGTAATTTTTTACCACCTCGCCGCCGGAATATTTTCGCACATTTATACTGTAAACGCCCACATCTGTAATCGGCGCACTCCCTTCAAAAACCCCCGGCTTCAACGCCTGCATGGGAATTTCCTCTCTGCTGCCGTCTTCTCCCGTAACTACCGCGGACAGGGAGGTATCCGTATCATACTCCTGCGTCTCATAGTGCAGCCTTACAGAATTTCCATCTTTTGCGACCTCAAAGGCGTCCCCGCCTAAGTCCATATCCGACATAACATAATTCAAAATATTAGACCAGAGCAGGGGATAGCGCTCCCACTGGCTGTAAGCCGCCGTCCACTGGTTGTTACCGTCGCTGTTCCATGCAACCGTCCGCCCAAGTCCATACTGCCAGGTGGAAAGAATCGGGTCCCCCCGGTCTGACTCCAAAATAACCTCCGCCGTCTGCTTCGGCAGCGCCGCCACATAGCCGCCTAACGCCGGACAGCCCTCATCCATGACCTCCGCCAGTATTTCATTGTTGCTGGTAATCACAGGATAAAATTCCTCATTTATCAGATAAGTGCCTGTTGAGAGATAAACCTCCTTGGCAAAAATTCTCGGTATGGAATTATTAATATCCGTATAATAAAATCTGCCGTCGCATTTTTCGGCAATCTCCTTAAGTAAATTCTGATCGGAATCGCCGCCTACCGCCACCGTTGACACAGTAACACCATATTCATTCATTTTCTCCAGCAGGTCGTCATAACCGGAAAAGCTGTCCTGCCCGTCCGTCAGCAAAATGATGTGCTTAAGCATGGCGTCGCTTTGGGAAATCCTCTCAAACGCCTCCTCCAAGGCGGGATAAATGCTGGTTCCGCCGCCGAAGCCAATCGTGCGGATTGCATCCTCCACATCTGAAGTATCTGCCGCCGGGGAAATAGGAACCACCCAGTTATAGCGGTCGTCAAAGGCAAGAACGCCAACCTCGTCTGTACTGCGAAGCTCTGACACGCCGGATATCGCCGCCTGCTTTGCCAGGTCAAGCCCTGTTATCGAGGAGTTTTCCTCGGAGGGAGCCGTCATACTGCCGGACTGGTCAATCACCATAACCATGGCCATTTTCGGTATTTCCTTTTCCCCCTGCAAATCCATGCTGACGGGCAGAATCTCCTCTAAAACCGTATCCCGGTAGCCGCCAAGGGCATAGCTGTTTTCCCCGCCGATACAGACGAAGCCTCCGGCATAATCCTTCACATAGGACTGCAATGCATCCACGAAGCCTTTTTTCAAATCCTCATAGTGCACATTCAAAGCGACAACCGCCTTATACCGGTTCAAGTCCGCTAAGGAGGAGGGCGTTCCCTTTGGCGTCACCTTATCATATTCCATTCCCGCCGCCTGGAGCACCTTCTCAAATTCATCGCCTTCCCCGGCTGTCCCTTCCACCAGTAAAAGCCTCGGTTTTGCCGCCACCTCCGCAAAGGTAACATATGTGTTGTTGACAGAAACCGTATCTTCCTCCGGCTCAATAACTGCCCGGTAATCTGCAATGGTTCCCTCCTCGCCGACATCTTCAAAGACAAACCGGTTCTCCCCCTTGCTCAGATGAATTTCCTGCTGTCCCTTCATATTCCTGCCCTGAAATAAGGACAGGATGCCATCGGTCTCCACATTCGAGCTGACAGACACCTCCACATTGTAGTGGTCTCCCGCATGGATTACTCTGGG
The DNA here is from genome assembly GCA_947629565.1 of uncultured Lachnospiraceae bacterium. Taxonomy (GTDB): domain Bacteria; phylum Bacillota; class Clostridia; order Lachnospirales; family Lachnospiraceae; genus CAG-590. The sequence continues at coordinate 11,107 of CANREG010000051.1, read as the reverse complement.
AACCTTAAGCCCGTCAATGTACACCTCGTTATGACTGCTGATGCTGTCCTCTAAAGGAATCGACAAAAGCTCCACATCACTGTTCTTTAAGACAGCCGCGCCCAGGCTCATGTTTCCCTCATTTTCCGCCCCGTCCGTAATTAAAACCAGCCGCTTGGCCGCCCCTTCATCAAACATGGACGCAGCCGAAACCGCTGCCTGCTCAATATTAGTGGCTGTCGTTACGGTCTTTGCGGTAAAACCGGAAAATATCCTTTCATCTGTCAAAAACTGCTCCACAGCCGTATCTTTGCCAAAGGCTACAATCCCCGCATAATTTTTCTCCGGCATATCGGAAATTGTCTGTTGCAGATATTGTTCCAAATCCTCAAAATGGTCCTTCATGCTGTCGGATACATCTACCAGAAAAATAGTCTCCGTCCGGTTCTGCTTTTTGGAGACGGAAATCCCCGCCATGGCTAAAATGACAGCAAGCAGTACCAAAATCCTGACGGCAAGAAACTGTTTTTTCTTTGAAGAATACGCCTGCCGGATATAGACCAGCCACTCCACGAGCAAAAGAAGGATTACCAGCATAAGCAGCAGATTGCGGATTGCCCTGCCGCCGCCCTTCAGCCCTTTCAGGCTGCCTTCCACTTCTGCCGCCTCCACAGGGGTTACATCAGATTCCGACGCAGACGGGAAATTCTGAATCTGCTCCCCTTCCTGTCCGCTGCCGGAAAGACTGTCTGCAAGCTGGGATATGACAATGGGAAATTCAGCCTGTAAGGCTAAATCCGTATCGTGAATGTCAAAGCCGATTACGCCGATTTTCCGTCCGTCTTTTTCCCCGTAGTATCCAACCACTTCATCGGTATCCGTTTTAATAAAGGGATTTCCCCAATCCGGCAGTTCGTATGTATGGGCGGCGGCAATGCCAAAGGAATATCCGGTTACATATTCCGTAACCGGCGTCTCGTCGAAATAGAGAACCCGGTCCGTTACGCTGCCCGCTTTTCTGATATAGCCGCTATCATAAAAATCTTCACCGCAGTTAAAAAACAAAAGGGCCGCATTTTCGGGAAGCTGCGCCGCATCAAAATCCCCCGGCAGGGATATCCCGTCAAACACATAAAGGTCAAAGGTTTCCTCCTGCTGATTTAACACTCCCGCGTCATCAGACTTATATACGGTCATGGCGTCACCGGCAGAAAGGGCCTTTTCCAAAAATACATTCCCCTCCGACAGCAGCAGCGCCTTTTTTCCGGCAGTATCCGCAACCACAATACTCTGGCGGTTATCCCCTGTCAGACTGTCTTTTTTGCTGAGTTCAGCCGTCAGCGTCACGCTTCCGTCAGCCGCCACCTCCAAAACAGGAAAATACACCGTCTGGCTCTCTCCCGGCGGCAGGGTTATGCTCTTTACATCCTGAAGGTCCAAATTTGCATACAGGCTTATATCCTGCGTTACCTCTTTTCCGCTGTAATTAGTCACATTGCAGAGCGCCTCCACTCCCTGCTCTGTCAAAGTATAGTTTACATAATCTACGGAGCAGTTTTCTCCCTCCGAATACAAATCTTCCACCACCAGCGCTATATCCCTGTTATGTTCTGTCCAACTGACGCTGTCAAAAGCCGTATCCGTATAGCAGACCACCCGGCCGCCGTCCCACCCGGCAGTCATGGAATTTACTAAACTGGCCGCAGTATCGAGGGTACCTGCCTCCAGGGAGGGCACAATCTCAGCAAGCCGTTTTTTCAGGGTAGCCTTGTCCTTTCCCTGATAGGCAACCTGCGCCTTTTCCCCGCAGACAATCAAAATTACATTCGCGTCCTCGCCAAGCCCGTCTATCTCCCGCTTTGCAAGCTCGACGCCCCGCTCGAACCGGGTTTCTTTGTCATCATAGAGATACTGCATACTCGCGCTGTTATCCATAACCAGCACTACATTTTCCTGACGGGCGCCGCCCCTTTTCAAAACCGGAGCCATCAGGGCAAAAATCAGGAGCAGTATTAACAAAAGCTGCAGGTACAGCAGAATATTATGTTTGAATTTTTCAAAAGGGGTTCTGGCCTCCAGATTCTTATAAACCTCCCGCCAGAGCATGGTGGAGGAGATTTCTTCATCCCGCACCTTCTGCTTTAACAGATACAAAAGGATAATGAGCGGAATCAGAATCAGAAACGCCAGAGGCCATACATTTTGTACAGTCATAGGGGCTCCTTTCCAATAAATGTGAAACGCAAACCGGTAAGCCTGCTCATATGCAGCCCAGACGGAACTGCTCCATCATTTCGCTGGTAAGGCTAGTGTCAGCGGAACGGTCCGGCATGGCGTTTCGTTCCACCCAGACAGCCTCGGACAGTTCTTCTTCGTCAAGGGATATGTTGGTAGAGCCATCAGCTTCACAGAAGAAACCTAAAAGCAAGGTTCCGGTAAATCCCCAGGGCTGGCTCTTATAGTAGCGTATGTTTTTTACCTTAAGGCCCACTTCTTCCATTACCTCACGCCTTACCGTGTCCTCCGGCGTTTCCCCGGCCTCCACATAACCGGCAATCAGGGCATAGTGGCTATAGGAATTATGGGAGGGCTGATACCGGGTAAGCAAAATCCGGTTCCCGTCAAGAACCGCCACAATCACGCTGGGGGCAATCATGGGATATGCGGTATTTCCACAAACCGGACAGTACATGGCCCTCTCCTTTTCGCTGTGAAGCATTTCTTTTCCGCAGGCTCCGCAAAACCGGTTCTTCTGATACCACCACCAGAGATGATAACCCGTTGCCGCTGCAAAGGCAGCCCATGCGGGCTGCGCATTGCGCAGGCATTTGATGTGTTCATAGCGGTATATGGAAAATTCCTCAATGGGCGGTCCCGCCGCGCAAAAAAATCGAACCCGGTCTACCGCAAAAAGATAAGCATATGTCCTTATTTGTCTCCTTTTACTTTTCCCCGCAGCAGAAAAATCAAACTCTCCGCCGTCCACCTCTCCCACAGTAGGAAAGGTAAGCTCTCCATTTTCTGCCTTATGCAGCAAAACGGAACCCTTTCGGTAACAAAGCAGCACATCTTTATTTTCCGGCTGAACATTATGATATTCAATATGAAAAAAGCTGGGACTTATTTCCTGCAGCATCATATTTCCTTCCTCCATATATTTGCTGATTTTTCTATTTCCCCTGTAAAATGCCGTAAAATCCATGCAGCATGGCGTTTATCAGGGAATCATCAGACCTCATAAAAATATAGCCCGCCCCGTATTTTTTTGCAAGGCTTTTAAGGGACTCCTGCATATTGGCAAGCTGTTCATGATAGCTTTTCACCACGGCATTTGACATGGTAATTTTTACCCGCTCCCCGGTTTCCATATCCCGCATATTTAGGGTTCCCTCATAGCCGATTTCCATTTCCTCTTTAGACAAAATCTGAACCATGACAACCGCCTGTTTCCGGAAGACCAGATACCGGACCGCCTCCTCCACTCCGCCGCCGTCTAAAAAATCGCTGATGATAAAGGAGACGCCTCCGGGCTGTACAGGCCGGGACAGTATGGTGTGATTAAGGTCCGTCCCCCCGTCAAATTCCATGCGTCTTAGCTCCTCAAGCACATAGGGAAATGCGGCTGCTCCCGTAACCCCTTTCCCTCTGGTTAGTGAATTTTCTTTCATTTCATTGATGTATACCCTGTCCAGATTATTTAAAATGATATAGGATAACGCCCCGGCGGTCTGTAAGGCCATCTTTGCCTTGGGAATTTCCCCAAAGGACATGGAGCGGCTGGTATCCACAAATATCTGGAATATGCCTTCCTTTTCCTCCATAAACTGTTTGATATACAGCTTATCGCTGCGCCCATAGGCGTTCCAGTCAATCCGCCGGATATCGTCGCCTAAGACATATTCCCGAAAGTCGGAAAACTCAACGGAAACTCCCTTCGCGCTGGACTTCCTTGCCCCGCTTAAGCCCTGGGAAAGCCGCATGTCAAGGCTCATTTTCAGGGTGTTCAGTTTTTCAAAAAATTCCCCGTCAAATACATCTGTCATACCGGTTTTACCGCCTCTAAAATCTCATGGATTACATAGTCCGGGCCAAAGCCTGCGGATATTGCCTCAAAGTTAAGGATTAGACGGTGCCGCAGAGCCGGGTATGCCACGAAGGCAATGTCGTCAAACGCCACATTATACCTTCCCTCCATCAGCGCCATGGCTTTTGCCGTCTTTATTATCGCCTGGGCTGCTCTGGGACTTGCGCCGCAGGCTACATATTTTTTGGCCGTCTCCGGACTTGCCTTAAACTCCGGGTGGGTTGCCATAACCAAAGTCAGGGCGTAATCCATTACGGCATCCGACACAGGCATATCCCGCACCGCCTTCCGCATCATGATAATATCATTCGCATCTATTACCGGTTGCAATTCCACATTTTCATTGGTTACGGTAATATCCATAATCGTCCTCAATTCCTCCTTTGTGGGAAAGCCGACTAAAAGTTTAAAGAGAAAACGGTCAAGCTGGGCTTCCGGCAGAGGATAGGTTCCCTCGTTTTCTATGGGATTCTGGGTTGCTAAGACCATAAAGGGCTGGGGAAGGGGATAGGTAGTCTTTCCCACCGTCACCGTCTGTTCCTGCATGGCCTCTAAGAGAGCGGACTGTGTTTTCGGCGTGGCCCGGTTAATCTCATCCGCCAGCACCAGATTGGCAAACACAGGACCTTTTTCAAACTGGAAGACATTGCTGCCTTCCTCCTTGATAATCAGATTGGTTCCGGTCACATCCGCCGGCATCAGGTCCGGAGTAAACTGGATTCGGGAAAAGGTCATGCTAAACACCTTGGACACCGCCTTTACCATTTCCGTCTTTCCGAGTCCCGGAACGCCCTCTAACAGCACATTGCCGTCGGCAAGAACAGCCAGCATAAGCTGGCGGATAATTCCCCTTTGTCCGATAATCCCCCTTCCGATCTCTGCCTCACAGGCCTTTATTTTCCCTATCATTTCCTGCAATGTCTTTTCCTCTATCATATGGTTTCCTCCGTTAGAGACGGCTTAATTGAGACCGTCAAAATAATTCTTAATCCTGTCCTTTAGCTTTACCGGATAATTCGAACCCTCTACCTTCTTATACGCCTTTTCCTTGTAAGCGCCGGACACTTTCCCATAATTGACTTTGCTGCCGGACCATGCGCTTGACTGGTTGGTTTTGCCGGTTTCCCTGTTCCCGCTGCTGTTGGCCTTTCCGGTAAGGTTGTCGTCGCTGCCGACCTCCCCTTCGGGAACGGTTATGCTCTCATCTGTCCTGCCCGGCCCTTCTCCGCCTTCCTTGCTGCCCTTGTTCCAGCCGCTGCCTGTGGACTGCCCCTGTTCGCCACTACCGTTGCCGGAACCTCCTTGTCCGTTTGCTCCCCCGTTTCCTTCACCTGGGTTGCCTGACGGGTTCTGTTCCCCTTGCTGCTCATTGCCGCCCTGGGCATATTCCTGCTTATCCCCCGGCTGAACGCCATCACCATTCAGGGCGTTCTCCAGCTTTTTCTGCGCATTTTTATATTCATTCTGCGCATAATCGGAATCCCGATAGGACGCCGCTGCGTCCTCTAACGCCTCATTCTCCGTCTGGTCGGCTAAGGCCTCCAGACTTTCACATGCCTTTTCCTTATCCTTTTTACTGCCGTTTTCTGCCTGCTCCATGGCCTCCTTTGCCGCTTTTGCCAGTTCTTCTTCCCGGCCCGCCGCCGCGTCCTCCGCCTCTTTTGCCCCCTGCTGTGCAATTTCGCTTAATGTCTCATTTTCCATGCGCCCTGCGGCCATTTCCAACTTCTTTGCAATCCGCTCCTCCGCCTTTTTTAACTCCGCTAAGGTATCCGCCTCTTTTATCTCCTCCCCGGCCTGTTTTAACTGCTCCTTTAACATTTCCGCCTCTTTTGAGGAAATGTCCTTGTGCTCCGCTATCTGTTTTTCCACCTTTTCCAGTCGGGCAATATCCTCCTTCGCCTCTTGCCCTACCCGGTGTTTCGTTCTTGCCTCTTTTCTTGCGGGCGTATCCACCTGTATGGTAAGGGCAAAGACAAGCGCCAAAACCGCCAGCAACGCCAATCTTTTTCCCGGCAGCCGCACAGGAAATTCCTTTCTGACGGCAAAGCCCTCCATCACCTGCAAGGCGTCCTTTTTCTGTAAGCGGCTAAAGGCGTCCTCCCTGCCAATCAGAAAATAAGCCGTAGATATTTTTTCCTTATACCCTTTTGCATCCGCCTGTAACGCCGCCTGCATGGGCTTTGGCGTCTTGCAAATGCCGATTACCGCCCCTGCCGCAAAAAGCAGCGCCACAATAACCGCTGCGGAAAACACGGCATAATAAAAGGGAACCACTAAGGACGCCAGCGAAATAACATCAGCCGCCAGCAAACCGCAGGCCGACCAGTTCACGAGATTAGACACAACCTGCTGCTCCCGCAGCCTTCCCCTGATACGATATACAAATTTCCGAATCTGCTCGTCCAAACGGCTCCCTCCTTACTTTCTTTTAATTTTCCGGCTGACCGTTATATTCTTTCCTGCCAGCTTCAAAAATCCCAGTGCGATGAAAAGGTTTAGCCCTATCGATATGGGAATCCACAGATTATAAAAAATCTCCAGCAACGGACTGATATTTCCCGCATCTTTCACCATTTCACATACGCTGTAGTTAGTCATGGAGCGCAGCATAAAATCAAAAAACGGGGAGTAGGGATTGAACATCATAATTGCCGGCACAAGTCCCGGATGAAAAACCTGCGGATTGCCGGTAGCCTGCTGGTTGTTGACCACCACAGTCAGATAGGACAATACCCCCATTCCCACAGCAAAAAGAATCGAGGTCAGCATAAGGATTGCCACGCCGATAATGATTGTCAGCACAGTCGCGCTGATAGAACGCTTTACCACGCTGGAACAGAATATGCCGATACTACCCACATAAATCCCTAAATACAGCAGCATACCCAAAAGCCCCAAAAGAGCCCACCAGCTCATGCCCCCCAACACAAAAGCAATGGATAAAATGGGAATACTGGTAAGCATATACATCATCACGATTACCATAGCCGACCAAAGCTTTCCCGCTGCAATGGAAAAGGGCGACATCGGCGTGGTTAACATAATATCCAATGTCTGTTTCTCCCGTTCACCGGAAATGGAGCCGGAGGTAATGACCGGAACAATCAGGCTTAACATGCCGCATTCCAGACAGCCGATAATGGGAAACAAAGATACCAGCGCCGAATATTCATAGTTAGAAGAGCCCGCCCCCGCCTCTAGGATAGCCACCAATGCAATCAGGGCCAGAAAAGCATTGACTCCCATAATCGCCAAAGACATCTTTATGCTTCTGGAATTAACCACCAGTTCTTTTTTCAATACCGGATTCATGCGCCTTTTCTTTTTCATGCCTTCGCCCTCCCCGTTATCTCTAAGAACAGGGATTCTAAATTCTCTTTCTCCCTGTAAAAATTGCTGACCAACACATTTTTGGATATCAGATACTTAAGGAGCCTTGCCGCATCCTCTTCCTCCCCGGTAAAGGACAGCAGAATTTCATCCTCGGTAAAGTTTACCCGGCTTATCTCCGGCTGCTCCATAAGCAGGGTGACAATATAATCCCTGCCCTCCCTTGCATCTGCAAAATCCGGAGCGTAGGCCCGCATATGAATGGGCCGGGATATCCTTGTCTGGTGCATGATATCCTCTACCCTGCCGCTTAACATCAATCTGCCCCGTTCCATAATCCCAATGCTGGTGCACATTTCAGCCAGCTCCGGCAAAATGTGGGAGCTAATCATAATGGTCTTTCCCATGGAGCCTAAATTCTTCAGCACTTCTTTCATCTCAAACCGGGCCCTCGGGTCCAGACCGGAATTTGGCTCGTCAAGAATCAGCAAATCCGGATTATGGATTAACGCCCTCGCCACACAGAGACGCTGCTTCATTCCCCGGGAAAGCGTATCCACAAAAGTTTCCTTTTTATCCGCCAGATTGACCAGCTCCAAAAGCCCCTCCGCCACCTCGTCCACATCTTCTTTATCCATACCGTACATATCGCCGTAAAACTCCATGTACTCCATAACCTTTAAGTTGTCATACACGCCGAAGAAATCCGGCACATACCCCACCTTCCGCTTTATCTCCTGCGGATTGGCTATGGCGTTTACCCCATCTACAAGGACGGTTCCCCCCGTAGCCCGGAGCAGACCGCAGATAATCCGCATGGTAGTAGTCTTTCCGGCGCCGTTCGGGCCCACGAAGCCAAAAATCTCCCCCCTGTCAACATGAAGGTTCAGATTGTCCAAGGCAAGGAATTTGCCATATTTTTTAGTCAAGCCCTTTATTTCCAGCATTTACTCATCCCCCCTTGCGCTAATCCGAGGTATATAGTTTTCATAGTAATCGGCTGTGGACGGCACATACTGTAAGACAATAACGCCCTCCATTATATATTTTGAAAAATCCTTTCCGGTCAATATCCCGCTGTCCTCAAAAATGCGCTCAAACTGATTCGTTTCGGGATTCATCGCATATACCTGCGCATAGTTCCGGTGCTGTGAAGTATCGTATTCATCAAAGCATGTATTTTCCAAAGTGGTGATATCCGGATGCCCCTCAAATGAGTAGGCAACAGTCACCGGCGTATTGTTATAAAAGTATCCGTTCTCATCAATTTCCCCGTCAGAGGCAAGGGCCAGTTGGCTGATGTCCGGACAGAAGTCCGCCGCCGCATCCTCATAAGTCGCATCAAAGGTCTGGTACAGCATGCCAAGGGAATACTGCTTTACAGAAGTCCTGCCGATAAAATCCGACTGATACCCCCGAAGCTGCCCCCAGATACAGCCCTGTCCTAAATTATTGACATTGACAAAGGCATTTTCCATGGCAATATTCAGCCGGTATTGCCTGCGCGTCTCCCGGCTTACATAAGTCTGCTTATTCAGCAAATCCTGAAAGGTGCCGTACCCTGTAGACACCAGCAGTTTGTTCGGATCAATCTGCACGGTCTCCCCCCTGTCCAAATCGCCCGCCTGATAGATATACTTTTCAAAATTGATTACCACATTGGTCAAGTCGTATTGGGTATTGTTGGTAATGCTTCCCTCAAAACCGGCAGTGTAGCATTTGAGGTCGGCGTCGATCTGTCCTATGCCGCTTTGGTCCGTCCTTTGCAGGGAAAATTCGCTTTCCTCAAAGGTGCCGGAATTGTTAATCGCAAGCTCCGTTCCTTCCGCCCCTTTTTTCACCAGATAGTCAAAGTCCGTCTCCTTAGTATTTAAGTCAAAGAGTCTAAAATCATATCCCGAAGAAGCCCATTGCAGGCCGCCGTATTCCGGTTTCATCCGGATTACATACTCCTTCGCTTTCGGACAGGTAACATTGACAAAGAGTTTTTCCGTCACGCTGCCGCCGTCCGGCATAACCAGGGAAAACGTATTCACCAACGGTTTGTTTACGCGGAACAAAAATCCCGACAAAAAGATAATCAGAGTAAAGGCCAGCGTCACCGCAGGAATTGCAATCCATAGCTTCTCCTGTTTTTTCAGCTTTTTCAAAATCAGATAAAGCACCGGCCCTACCAGTAACACATACGCCAACAGGATAAGGGCATACAAAGCCGCGCTGGGTTTTCTGCTCCGGTCTGCGAGAGGGGCAAGCTCAAAGCCTTCAGACATTCCCTGTAAAGCAGTAACCCCGCTGCCCAGTCGGTTTCTTATGGACTGCGGCAAGTCCGCTGTCATCAACTTAGCCGTTATCAAATCCCTGTTCTCATAGCTGGCAAAGGGTTCCATGCTGAGAGAATAGGACAGCACGATTACCCTTCCAAGTCCCATATCCCGGTAAAAAGCCGTCCGGTCATCAGAAAAACCGGTAAGCTCCCTGCCGGAATCAACGGCAAATTCCACACAATCCACCCCGGCTAAGGCAATATCCGGTTCTTCCGTCTTTTCCTGCGTCTCCTCAGTCAATTGATTCTCCGGCTGAATATTTATCCCCTGAAAACCGATATTCCACGACAAATTTTTTTGGGAAAGGCTGCCAATGTTGCCGCTTATAAAATCATCATCAAACCGGTTCAGCACATTCTGATAGTTGCCGCCTAAAGCCAGTATCAGGACTCCCCCGTTGTTCACCCAGTCCTTGAGGGCTGCATACTGCGCATCGGATAATCTGCCGGTATCTATATTGTCAATAATTACATAATTAAAAATGGATAATGCGCTGCTCTGCTCCGGAAAAGTCTCCGGCTCAAGCTCTAAAAGATCCGTATCCCACATCGTGTTTCCGGCAAACTCCAAAGACATTCCGGCAAGGTACTGAAACCCGTTATAATCATCGCTCATCACGCCGGTCATCACATGGGCGTCCGTAGAACTGATATTTAAGCTCTTCTCCTTTTCAAAGACCTTTTTTCCCTTTTTATTCAACAGCGTTATGGTAATCTTATTGCCTGCCGAAAACCCTCCCGTATACAGGGTAAATGTCTTTTCTTCCCCGGCGGCCAGGGCGATATCCTCCCCATAGGCTACTGTCTTTCCGCCGCTCATATTATCCGGTATCAGGCGCAGCGTCCCTGCAAAATCCTTTTTTCCTAACACCGTCACCCGTATCATACTCGGATATTCATAGGCGAGAAAACCGTCAATGCCTGCCTCCACACTGACCTGAAAATCTCCGTCCTGCAAAACATCTCCCGCCTTTGCCGTTCCCTCTGCCTCGGTATCCGAATAGGAAGCCGCCGCAGCCGGCCTTCCGACCAACAGGCCAAAGCATAATATACACAACACCCACACACATTTATAACTCTTACCCCGCACAATCTTCTCCTTCCTGCCGCCTATCTCTTGTATTTACCCACGCGGACAAAGGAAGCCTTTCCCGCTTTTGCCTGCATTTTGTCATACTGCTCGTACATGTCCTGCACACTGTTTTCCAACAGGAAATAGTGTCTGATATAGGGAATCATCAATCCCATAAACAGAATAATCAACAACGCCATGGGAATGGAAAAATGGTCAAAGGTGTATAAAATAATCAGCACTGTCAGGATAGCAAATGTCACTGTCACAATCAGGTGAATCATTCTCTCATGTGCAAAAAATGCAATCTGTACCA
>CANREG010000050.1 GCA_947629565.1 uncultured Lachnospiraceae bacterium | reverse complement strand
TATATCTTATCATCTTTTCCGCAAAGAAGCTTATTATCTGTAATATTTGTGCGAATTATTTTTTCCTTTCAGAACTGTTTTCTAAAAAACTTATACGCAGTATAATGAATAGGCGCCTCAGTCCTTGATATTTTTTATCTCTGTCGCAGCAGGAATAGTTTGCCACTATATCTGCAAGTGGCTTGACAGGGATAGCGACAACGAAGCCTAAAGAAAACCCCAGAGGTCGCACCCTCTGGGGTTTTCACTTTGTGCCCGCTTGGAGCATCATCTCATTTGCCTAGGCATAATATAGCATATGCTCTGGCTAAAGTCAAGGATTCCCTTTTTTAAAAAATTTATCCCCAATTTATTTTCAAATTTTCATTGCAATGCATAAACTTCCGAATTTATTGTGGATTGGGGTATTTTTTTTGTTGGAATTATCAAAGATGTTGTATAATTCTATAGTCAATGGTATAATCAGGGCGTTGTCGCACCCATTCTGGCAACAGAAAGGGGGTGAGTACATGGCAATACTCATTTCATTTCTTGTGTCCGTCGAAGCGGGCGTAGTTAGCTACTACATCTGCAAATGGCTAGACGGAGACGATGGCGACAGCTAGCTTGACGGAGGCTCTACCGTTCAAAGAGAGAAGAAATCCCAGCAGCGGCAACTGCTGGGATTTCGTTTTGTGTGCACATGGCACTCATTTCATTTCTTAGCTGACGTCAGTATAACATATGCGCCAGCTAAATGCAAGTATTCCCTTTTTCTAAAAACTTATCCCCGGTTTAGCTTGACCTTGACAAAACAATGTAGTACAATGCAATACAAGAAGAAAGGAGTTGAGCATATGAGTTTTTCAATCAGACTGACAGTGGAAGAAAAATCCCTTGCGGAGAGTTACGCGAAGCTTCATTCTATGTCATTGGGGGAGGCTTTTAAAAGGGCGCTTTTTGAAAAGATAGAAGATGAGTATGACATTACGGTTGCGGATGAAGCATATCGGGAATATATTGAAAGCGGAAACAAGAGCAGACCTGTGTCAGAATTGTGGAAGGAACTGGATTTATGAGTTACAGCGTTGAGACAACGGCAAGATTCGATAAGGAGTTTAGAAAACTGGACAGGTACACGCAGCGTATGATTAAAAGCTGGATTGATAAGAATCTTGTTGGAGCAAAGAATCTACGTCAGCATGGAAGAGGGCTGACAGCGAACAGAAGTGGACAATGGCGGTATCGAATAGGGGACTACCGACTGATATGCCAGATAGACGACAACAAGCTGATTATACTTGCCTTATCTGTAGGGCACAGACGGGAAATTTCATGTTGTAAGAAAGAAATAAAATGATATAATATGCAAAGGACATAACATATTCAGGACAGGTGACGTATGGACGGAAAGATTCACAATATTGTATTTGATGTGGGAATGGTGCTGATTGATTTCTGCTGGGAAAAGCATTGCAGGAATCTGGGATTTGATGACGCCGTTATCCGGAAATTTGAGAAAAATATGATTAATTCTCCATATTGGGGCCAGTTGGACGAGGGAACCATAGAGGAGGCAGACGCTATACGGGGATTTATAGACTGTATGCCGGAGTATCGGCAGGAGATAGAGCGCTTCTGGCAGCAGCCGGAGAAATTTGTGGAGGAGTACCCTTATGCGGCGCCTATGATTGCCGGACTTAAGGAAAGGGGCTATAAGGTGTATCTGCTGTCTAATTATCCCCTTAATATGTACAGGCTTCACTGGCCGTCTTTCCGCTTTTATTCCCTGGTGGACGGTTATGTAGTGTCTGCTGTGGAGAAACTTAAAAAACCGGACAGAGCCATATATGAGCTGCTATGCAGCCGGTATCATTTAAGCCCTTCGGAGTGCCTGTTCGTGGATGACCGGCAGGTCAATGTGGAGGCGGCGCTTAAGGTCGGTATGGAGGCCGTGTTGTTTGAAGGGTATTCGGATTTTCAGGAAACCCTGCGGAAGAAGCTCGCCGAGTGAAAAGCTCCGGATTGATAAAAGCTGTTTTGCGAAAGCAGCGGGGATTAGATAATGCTTGGCACAGGAGAGAAATGCCATGTTTGGAAATAGATTGTCAAAGGAAGAAAAAAGCAGGCGGCGCGCTGAAAGGCAGGCTGTGTACGACAGGGTTTACACCCTGCATGAGCAGGCGGAGTTTCTCTGCTATATCAATGACGCGTATGCTGAAGAATATAAAGGGAAATCCTTTGTGAAGCTGGAAGGGCTAGTGGCAAAGGGAACCGGCAGGGTGGGAGATACCTTTCTGCTCTATGACTGTGAAGGTCGGAAAAAGGCGGAGATTACGATGACCGAGCTGTATTTAGGGACGAATCCTGTTGAGCAGCTGGAGGGCGGGGACAAGCGGGTGGCCTTATATCCTAAAGAGCAGGATGTAAAGTATCAGGCTGGTGATATATTATGTAAACTAAAACCGGATGATAACGAGTAATTTTCAGACAGTTTCAATGACAATATAATATATATTATGTAAACCAATGAATGAAACATTATGTAAACTATAGGAGGAAAATATGCCACCAATTACAAACGACTGGGCCGAACCTTTACGCCCGGAATACAAAAAGGAATATTACAGGAAACTATATACCAAAGTCAACGAGGAATACAGAAGCGGGAGAACAATATATCCGCCTGCGGACGATATATTTAACGCTTTTCATCTGACGCCTCTTAATGAGGTAAAATGCGTGATTATCGGTCAGGACCCGTATCACGGTGAGAATCAGGCGCATGGACTCTGTTTCAGCGTGAAGCCGGAGGTGGAAATTCCGCCGTCTTTAGTAAATATTTATCAGGAACTCCATGATGATTTGGGCTGTTACATACCCGACAACGGTTATCTGGTAAAATGGGCGAGGCAGGGCGTACTGCTGTTAAACAGTGTGCTGACGGTTCGCGCCCATCAGGCTAATTCCCATCAGGGAATCGGCTGGGAACAGTTTACCGATGCGGTTATGGATATTTTGAATGAGCAGGACCGGCCGATGGTATTCCTGCTCTGGGGAAGACCGGCCCAGAACAAAGCGGCCCGTCTGAATAATCCGCAGCATTTGATACTGAAAGCGCCCCATCCAAGCCCGCTGTCAGCCTACCGGGGATTTTTCGGATGCCGGCACTTCAGCCAGACAAATGCCTTTTTGGAAAGCCATGGATTAGAGCCGATTGACTGGCAGATTGAGAATATACAGTGAGGAAATAGCATGGAAATATATATTGTACGGCATGGAGAAACTGTATGGAATGCCGCAAAACTGTTACAGGGAAGTACGGACATTGAATTAAATGAATATGGAAGAGCGTTAGCAGGGGAGACGGGAGCCAGCTTAGAGGATGTACATTTTGACTGCATATATAGCTCCCCCTTAATCCGCGCCTACGAGACAGCCTGTTTAATCCGGGGGCACAGAAATATTCCGATTATCCGGGATGACCGGCTGCGGGAGCTTTCCTTTGGCGTGTACGAGGGGGAGAATTTTTCTGAGCTTTTGAAAAAGGAAGAAGATCCGTTCCACTATTTCTTTAAGGAGCCGGACCGGTATCGTCCTCCGGAAAACGGAGAGACCTTAGAGCATATCTGCGAAAGGGCGGCAGAGTTTATGCGGGAGGTAATAGAGCCGCAAAAAGAGCAGTGGGAGAGGGTAATGATTGTGGCCCATGGCGCGATGAACAAGGCTTTGATGTGCCATGTGAAGCAGCATGGCATCGAGGCGTACTGGACCGGAGGATTACAGAAGAATTGTAATGTGATTATTGTAAGCCTGGATCAATCCGGCTACCATGTCATAGATGAGACCAGAATTTTTTATCAAGAAGGGGCCTGAGTAACCGGCCCCTTTTTGTTGTCTATTCAGATTTTACTTCCTTCCAGAGTTCGTTATAGACGGCTTCCTCCTCGTCCCCTAAGTATTGGAAGGTTTCCAGATTGGAATATTTGCTTAAATCCGGAAAAGCGATTTCACTGTTCCTGATTTCCTCGTCTTCGATGAGCTTCCGTCCCTCCTCGTTGGGGATAGAGTAGGTGATATAATCAAAATTCATGGCCGCAATTTCTGGACGGCAGAGAAAATCAATAAATTTCTCTGCATTTTCCTTGTTGGGCGCATTTTTTAAAATACACCAGGAATCAATCCACACATTGGTGCCCTCCTTGGGGATAACATATTCCAAATCCGGATTTTCACGCTGGCAGAAGATGGCTTCGCCGGAATAAATGACGCCGATGGCCGCTTCATTTTGAATCATTTTATCCCTGACCTGGTCGATTACATAGGCCTGGGTTAAAGGCTTCTGCTCAATCAGCGCGTCCCTTGCCTCCTCCAGCTCTTTTTTGTCGGTGGTGTTCATGGAATAGCCCAGCTTTTTTAAGGCCACCATAAAGGCGTCCCGTACAGAGTCCTGCATCAGAATGTTATCTGCATATTTTTCATCCCAGAGCACATTCCAGGAGTCGATGGGCTCGTCAACCATGGATTTATTGTATAAAATGCCGACGGTGCCAAAGAGATAGGGTACGCTGTACTTATTCTCCGGGTCAAATTCCCGGGACTGCTTCATATATTCCTCCCCAATATATTTGAGATTGGGAATGTTGTCAAAATTAATCTCTGCCAAAAGATCATTTTCAATCATTTTCTGTATCATATAATCAGAGGGACACACCATATCGTACTGGGCTGCGCCGGCCTCCACCTTCGGATACATAATCTCGTTGGTCTCGTACTCATCATAGATGACCTCGATGCCGGTTTCCTCCTCGAACAACTCAATCACCTCCGGGTCCATATATTCTCCCCAGTTGTAGACAATGACCTGGCCGTTTTCACCGGCGGCCTCCCCGTTGCCGCAGCCGGTAAGCGCGCTTGCGGTTAAAATGAAAGTAATCAGATACACAGTTATTTTTTTCATGGTTTTCATAAAGGTTCCCTCCTGATTTATTCCCACAGGCAACGGATTGCCTGCGGCATCGCATCATCTGCGCGAAAAGCGTTTTGTCTTTGCCTGCTCCCTGCGCTCCTTTGCCGGAGCCAGATTGACAATGAGAAGCAGGACGAACACAGTCACAAAAATGATAGTGGAAAGCGCATACATTTCCGGCTTGATTCCCTTCCGGACCTCCGCATAGATTTTGGTGGAAAGGGTATCTACTCCCGCACCCTTCGTAAAGTGGGTGATGACAAAATCATCTAAGGACATGGTAAAGGACATCAAAAAGCCTGCCAGCACGCCGGGCATAATATCCGGCAGGGTTATCTTAAAAAAGGCGTATACCGGCGAGGCTCCCAGATCCAAAGCGGCTTCATAGGTGTTTGGGTTTAGCTGCCGGAACCGGGGCATTACATTTAAGATGACATAGGGTATATTAAATGTAATGTGGGCCAGCAGGATAGTCTCCCTGCCAAAGCGCATGCCAAAGCTGATAAACAAAAGCATTAAGGAAATACCGGTAACGATATCCGCATTCAGCATGGGAATATTGTTGACTGCCAAAAACAGGTTCCTTGCCTTTGCCTTCATATTGGAAAGGGCAATGCAGGTTAAGGTTCCGATTATGGTTGCCGCAAGGGAGGATACCAGCGCAATGAACAGGGTATTGGAAAGGGCCTCCATAATGGACTGGTTGTCAAAGAGAGCCAGATACCATTTTGCGGAAAAACCGCCCCATTTTGCCCTTGTCCGGCTCTCGTTAAAGGACAGGATAATCAGGGTGACAATGGGCGCATAGAGGAACAAAAATATAATTGCCAGATAGAACCGTTCTAAAAACCGTTTCATCCCATCATACCTCCTTCCCCGTTCCGGTCAAAGACCGCAGATAAAACCATGTTGAGTATGATAAAGAGCATCAGGATCAGGGAAAGCCCGCTTCCCAAATGCCAGTTGTTGGTCTGGGTAAATTCCTGTTCGATGACATTTCCGATTAACAGGATTTTGCTTCCGCCTAACAGGTTGGAGATGACGAAGGTGGTCAGGGCGGGAATGAACACCATGGTAATGCCGCTGATTACGCCGGGCAGCGTCAGCGGGAAGATAACCTTCATAAAGGTCTGCACGCTGTTTGCCCCTAAATCCCTGGCCGCATGGATTACATCTTTGTCCAGCTTCATTAAAGCGTTATAGATGGGCAGGACCATAAAGGGCAGAAAATTATATACCATGCCAAGGATAATAGCCTGGGGGGTGTTGATGATATTTAAGGCAGGCAGATGAAGAAACCTTAAAATGGAATTGATAACTCCGGTCTTTTCCAACAAGGTCTGCCAGGCCAGTGTCCGCAGCAGGAAATTCATCCACATCGGCAGGATAAAAATCAGCACAATCAAGGCGGACTGGTTCGCCCCAAGCTTTGACAAAATCATGGCAAGGGGGTAGGCCAGCACCAGACAGATGACTGTGGAGACGGCGGATAAAAGGATTGCCAGTCCCAAAGCCTTTATGTGTTCCGGCTGGGTAATTGCGGTAAAGTTATCAAGGGTAAACTGCCCGGTTTTGGTGGTCAGTCCGTAATAAAAAATCATAACTAACGGAACCAGGATAAAGAGGGCGGACCAAAAAGCAAAGGGCAGCGCCAGCAAACGGCTTTGTCTATTCTTCAATATAGGCCACCTCCTCGTCTTCCGATTCTGGCTTGTGCATAATCTGGATGTTGAAGGGGTCTACAAAAATGCCTACCGGTTCCCCTACCGGGTGCATAACGGTGGAGTGGACCAGCCATTCAAAGCCGCCAGCCATAACCTCCATTTCATAGTGAACACCTTTGAAAATGACATGCGTAACCTGTCCGGAAATAATGCCCTCCTCTGGTTTACATAATACCACATCTTCGGGGCGGATTACCACATCTACAGGCACATGGTTTCCAAAGCCCTCGTCCACACAGGGCCACTTGGCGTCGAAAAAGGAAACCAAACGGTCTTCAAGCATAACCGCATCAATCAGGTTGCTGTCGCCGATAAAATCCGCCACAAAGGCATTCTGCGGCTCGTTGTATATATCCTCCGGCGTGCCCACCTGCTGGATGTACCCCTGATTCATCACCACAATCGTATCGCTCATGGTAAGGGCTTCCTCCTGGTCGTGGGTGACATAGACAAAGGTAATGCCAAGCTCATTTTTTAGGCGGATCAGTTCGTACTGCATATCCTGGCGGAGTTTTAAATCCAGCGCCCCTAAGGGTTCGTCCAACAAGAGGATTTTCGGTTCGTTGACAATGGCCCTGGCAATGGCAATCCGCTGCTGCTGGCCGCCGCTGAGGGAGTCCGGCATACGGTTTTCATAGCCGTTTAAGTTGACCAGTTTGAGGGCATATTTAATCTTATCGTCAATATAGGACTTGCTCTTTCCCTTGAGTTTAAGGCCGAAGGCAATATTTTCTGCGATGGTCATGTGGGTAAAAAGGGCGTACTTCTGAAATACGGTATTTAACTGCCGCTGGTTTGGGGGAAGCTGGGTAATGTCGTCTCCGTCAAAGAGAATCTTCCCGGAGTCCGGCTGTTCAAAGCCGCCGATTAACCGCAGGGTAGTGGTCTTGCCACACCCGGAGGGGCCAAGCAGGGTGAGAAACTCATTTTCCCGGATATACAGATTTAAGTCGTCTAATACAACCAGATTATCATAAGATTTTGTGATATTTACCAAATCAATTAATTTATTGGACATGAGCCTTCCTCCTAACCGGTAATCATTTGGCGCATAATGCGCCGGTCTGTCAAAATCAGAAGCTCGGGGGGCTGGAAACCCAGATTAAAACGGCGCCACTTTTCCCCGCTTCGATATAGTGCCTGCCGGAGGGAGTAAAGTAAAAGGATTCTCCCTGTCTGGCAGGATAGTTTTTATTGCCGTTGTGGATGATGATGCTTCCCTTTAAGACATATCCGAATTCCTCGCCCTCATGGGGGAGGTCCGGGTAAGTGGAGCCGTTGGGCTTTAGGGACAGCCGGATTGGTTCCATCTCATTTTTCTGGGCATTGGGAATAATCCACTCGATTTTATTGCCTAATGCATCGTCAACCTTTTCAAAATAATCCTCGTCCTTCCACACAATCTGTTCGTCCTCCTCATCATTAAAGAAGTCCTTTAGGTTTGTGCCAAGGCACTGGAGAATATCCATCAATGTGGCGATGGAGGGGGAGGTTAAGTTGCGCTCCACCTGGGAGATAAAGCCCTTGGAAAGCTCGGCCCGGTCCGCTAATTCCTCCTGGGTAAGCCCCTTTGCCACACGCAGGGTTTTTAACTTGTAACCAATGTTCATACAATACCAACCTTTGTTATAATAAACTTGAAGTTTACTTTTACTAAACACATACAAGCTATTATACATATTCCCATTGCGAAGTCAATAGGATATTTCGATTTTTTGCGTGTGCGTGCTAAAATTTACTGTTTGCGGTCCGGAAAGGGCTATATTATACCGGAAAGGCTATGGAAAACCACATGCAGCCACGCTTTCGCTCTGTTGAAAACGCAACGGTACTAAATTCGCGCTCCGCACTCATTAAGTACCGGCGTTTTCAAAGGGGCTGCTGTCGGTTTTCCATAGCCCTTTCCGGTGCATAAGCGGTTTCAGGCGCAGATTAGATAGTGGAACTTCTATAGTTTCTGCCCTATATTTTATAGTAGTACATGGAGAATGGAAATGGTATAATAGATAAATCAGGAGTGTAGGCACAGTATGTCAAGGATTTGAAGAAAGCCTTGCTGTAAACGTATCATGGCAAGATAAGAAAGGACAAGTTATGAAAATTGCTGTATTTTCCGATGTTCATGGAAACCTTAGTGCATTAAAAGCAGTACTTGAACAGATCAGCGAAAAGAATGTAGATTTAATAGTGTTTTTGGGAGATATTTTTCAACGCGGAAATGAGGAAATAGAGTGTCTGGAACTACTAAAAGACAATGCAATCATCTGTCTAAAAGGGAATTGCGAACTTTATATGGAACATGGAGTTGATATTGATCCAGATGTGGAATATTTGCGGGATTATTATGATGAAATGAGAAAAAAACTTACAGATGAGCAAAAACAGTTCATCAAGCAAATGCCGTTGTTCTATGAAAAAGAATGTCATGGACATAAAATATGTTTTTCGCATTTTTTGTTTTCAGATATTAGTTCTTCATATCCGTTTTTACAACTTTCAGACTTGAAAAATGGTATGTTTGATAGGGTATGTAATAGTGAAGATGTAATAAAATATGACCTTGTTGTAATAGGTCATTCTCATCAAAATTTTGTGAAAGGAAATGTAGTTTCTATTTCAGCTTTAGGATTAGAGGGAGCTTCGTATCTTTTGATTGAAGATAACGAAGACATTGTTTGTTTTGAGCATATTAATATTTGATCTTTTAGAAAACTCCCATTTAGAGGTGCAGTATGACTTATGAAAAGGCAAATTTAGATGATATAAAAGATTTTTTCAAATTATACAATAATCTTTTTTCCAACGGTAAACATACTGTCTGTTAGTATGATGGTTATATAATAAAGTTGTACTGCAGAAAGCGATGTGTTATACTGTCAGTACAACAATCTTGGTTTGAATTAGCTAAGCATTTAATTAAAGCGTTGAGGATTTCAACTGGTGAATCCGTACTACTTTTGTGGCACCTATAAGGGAAAAATAATGAAATCTTATGGAGTCAGATATATCAGTATATAGAAGAACATGGAGAGAAGAAGTTGGTATTATGGGGATTTTAAACGCAGATGTTTTTGACAAACTGGTTCACAGCTCCACCATTTCCAAGGGAATTGAGCGTACCATGGATATGATGATAAAGGAGCTTGGAATCGACAGCATGTATGTCATTCATTATGAAGAGGACATCATGGAGCCGGAGCTTGCCTATGACTATGAAGTTAGGGAGGACAGGCCGGTTGGCATTGAGGAGTACATTGATTTTATGGAGGAACAGTATCATTTTGACCGGAAAGAGCTTTATGTGGCGAGAGCTACTACGGTACTGCCTCCGGCTGAAAAGGCGTTTTATGAGCGTATGGGGTATGGCGCAGTGGCGGAATACCAGATGCGCAACCATGGCAAGGTGGCCGGTTATATCATCATGGGCTGGCAGGACATTAAGGAGCTGACGGATGATGAAGAGAGAGAGCTTTATGTCCTGTTAAAATGCATGAATGAGATGCTTTTGAAGCAGTTTTACAAGGAGTTGGTGGGAGAGAGCAACTGGCGTCTTTTTAAGCTGGCGGCCCAGATGACGCAGACGCTTTTGTATATGATTGATGAGGATTACCGAATCCAGTATATGAATAGCTATGCAAAGGAAGCCTATCCCAATATCCATATCGGGGACGACTGTTATAAGGGATTATGCAATGCGACAAAGCCATGTAAGGACTGCAAGATACATATGGTCAAAGAAAATGAGTGCATAGAGGATAATGTGTATATGCCGCATTTAGAGGGAACCTTCCGCATGGCCACGACAAAGATTAAGATGTTGGACGGAAAGTATTCCTATGTGCTTACCATGCAGAAGCTGGAAAATGCCAAACTCTTAAAGCAGCGGGATGTGGTGGGAAGGAAATTCATTGCCGCCATGCAGAATATATATAAGGATATTATTGTGGTAGAGCTTCGGCGGGATACCTTTTTCAATCTGTTCAAAGCGGACAGACGGTATTCCTACAGCATGGATTTTGTGTTGAAATGGCTGTCCAAGCTGCATTTGGACGACAAGCAGAAATTTATAGAATGTTTTGACATCAATTTTTTGCAGGAAGCCTATACGAACGGAGAGTCGATTAAGGAGATTGATTTCCGCTATCGCACCCATGAGGGAACCTATCACTGCATGAACGGGAAAATTATCTTTGAGCAGAATACCAATAAGGAAGTAACCGTTTATATTTTATTTCAGGATGTGGAGCAGATGCGGAGCGTCCAGATTGAGGAGCAGAGACAGATTCGGGATTCTCTGCTTGCCGCCCGGTCTGCCGCCGAATTGAAGGGGCAGATATTGGAAAACATTTCTCATGAAATACGCACGCCGATGAGCGGCATTTTAAGCATGTCCAGCGTGGCAAGGCAGATTTATGAGGATAAGGACCGGCTTTTGGAGTGCCTTTCCAATATCGACGACTATGCGGAGCATATGATGAAGGTGATGGACGCCTTATTAGAGGCGGTGAGGGTAGACGGGGAATCCATTACCATTACCCCGAGGCCGTTCCGCCTAGAGCGCTTTTTGGAGCGTTTTGACATTGCCGTGCGCAAGAAGATTGAGAAGAAAAATGCAGAGTTTTCTATCAAGGCGAACTGCCAGTACCAGATGATTATCGGGGATGAAATCCGTCTGCAACAGGTGTTATTTTACCTGATGGACAATGTGATTTCCTATACCCCTGTTTCCGGCGTGATTCGTTTTGAAGTAAAGCAAGTTGCCGCGGACAGTAAGCAGGTCTTTATCCGTTTCACCATTCAAAATACCGGCAACGGAATGACGGAGCGCATGAAGGAGGGCCTGTTCGGCTTTTCGGAGGGGCAGCAGATGGATATGGTGGTGGAGCAGCATTTTGATCTGTCCTTAGCCGCCAAGCTGATTCAGTTGATGGGCGGGCAGATCGGATTGGTTGCCGATGGCGAGGGAACGAAGCTTCATTTTACCCTTCCCTTTGGCCTGCAGGCGGAGGTTAAGGGCAAGCAGATGAAACAGAGGAAGAATATGGACGCAGACCGGTTTTCCGGCAGGCGTATCCTGTTAGCCGAGGACAGCGACATGGCGAATGATGCGATCCGCGCTGTGTTAGAGGTGGTAGGATTTCAGGTGGATTCCGTGGAAAACGGGCGCAAGGCGGTTATTCAGTTTGTCTCCCAACCGGCCCATACCTATGATGCGGTGCTGATGGATGTACATATGCCCTATATGGACGGACGGGAGGCCACCAAATGTATCCGTATATCCGGCAAGGAGGACGGCGACACCATTCCCATTATCGGCCTTATGGCTAACACCTACGAGGGGGACAGGGAGGAATCCCTTAAGGCCGGTATGCAGGAGCACCTCGCAAAGCCTGTGGATGTAGACACCCTGTACCGGGTATTGGAAAAGGTGATTCCGGACGAAGAGGATTAACCGGTAGCAAAAAGGATTGAGACAATTACATAGCTAACCCTGTCACATTTTGGGAAATTCCTTCATAGTATGAAGTATAAAAAAGGAATAAGGAGAATTTTTGTGGAACCTTATGGTAATATGAACCCCTCCGCAGGAAGGGGATATGGCAAACCCATGAACCAGAACTGCCGCAATTCCATGAATCCCAATTCCATGAGTCCCAATCTCATGAATCAGAATTCCAGAAATCAGAATTGCAACCGCTGTTCCGGACAGAATGACAGGGTAAACAACTATAGTGGAAGAAATATGGCCGACAACCAGCGGCGGAGGATGCAGGGCGGTGGCAGAAGCGTAGAGGTTGAATGTGTCTGCAAGATGACGCCGAACTGCCATCAGAATGATCCCATGGAAAAATTAGGAGATCAGTTTCCGTTAGTGATGGCATATGTTCCATGGCAGCAGTGGGGTGACCTGTATGACGCTGAATGTGGTCTGATGCAGGGCACCATCTTCAAAGATCTTGATTATGTATTTTGTGGAGAGAGGTGCTGATTATGGAAAATATGTGCAAGGAAGAATTAATGAAGCTGATTCAGACCACTAATTTTGCGCTGATTGAACTGGCGCTTTATCTGGATACCCATCCGGAATGTCCCTGTGGACTGAAGGCGTACCACGATTATCATCATACCTTTTTGGAGGCTGTTTCCGTGTATCAGAAACGCTTTGAGCCGCTTACCATATACGGCGTGCACAGTGATGAGTACTGGACCTGGGGCAATGAACCCTGGCCATGGCAGAAAGGATGTGATTGTTAATGTGGACTTATATGAAAATGCTGGAGTATCCTGTAAATATTAAAACCACGAACGCAAAGCTTGCTACGGCAATCATAAGCCAGTTAGGCGGGCAGGATGGCGAAAAGGGCGCTTCCACCAGGTATCTCTCACAGAGATATGCCATGCCGGATAACCGGGTAGTGGGCGTGCTGACGGATATCGGCACTGAGGAATTAGGGCATGAGGAGATGGTCTCCACCATTATCACCCAGCTTACCAAGAACTTGAGCATGAAAGAGATAGAGGATTCCGGTTTCTATCAGTATTATGTGGATCACACGACGGGAATCTGGCCCCAGAATGCAGCGGGAGTTCCCTTCTCCACAGCAACCCTGCAGTCCACCGGCGATCCCATTGCCGATCTGCATGAGGACTTAGCGGCAGAGCAGAAGGCCCGGCTGACCTATGACAATATCCTCCGTCTTTGCAAGGATGAGCCGGACGTCTATGATGCGATTAAATTCCTGAGAGAGCGGGAAATGGTGCATTACCAGAGATTTGGCGAAAGCCTCCGCCTGATTCAGGACGACTTAAATGCAAAGAACTTCTACGCATTTAACCCGGCCTTTGACAAGAAGGCAACCTGTTTATAACAGGCTTTTCATAAACAAGATAAAAAGAGCGGCGCCTTCGGGAAATGAAGGCGCCGCTTTTATGTGCTTTGAGAATGAAAGATTATTTTTTCTCCTGTGCTTTTTTGGCAAACTGGTTGTCGACCAGCTTATCATAGGGTACCCGGTTATCCAGTTCCCCGGCGCTGTTTAAGATATTCTGTAAAAGGTCGAAGCTGCTCTCCTCAAATACCAGATTATCCTTCCAGGTATCCTGCTCGTGATACCGTTTAACGATGGTTTCAATGGTTTCAAGGTCTGTCTCCTCAAACTGCGGGGCGATGACTTTGGCAATTTCCTCCGGCGTATGGGTGTTGACATACTCCATGCCTTTTTGCAGGGCGTTGGTAAAGTGCTGGATTACGTCCGCATTTTCTTCCATATACTCCTTTGTGGTGGAGTAAGAGGTGTAGGGCACATAGCCGGAATCCACGCCTAAGGAGGCAACGACATAACCCTCTCCGGCAGATTCTAAAGCAGTAGCGGAAGGCTCAAACTCTACGGTAAATTCTCCCTGCCCGCCGGAAAATGCGGCGGCGGTGCTTCCGAAGTCGATGCTCTGGTCAATGTTTAAGTCTGCCATGGGATCGATGCCGTTTTTATTTAAGATATACTCAAATACCATTTCCGGCATACCGCCCTTCCGGCCGCCTAACACATCTTTTCCCTTCAGCATATCCCAGGTAAAATTCTCGATGGGTTTTCTTGCCACCAGAAAATTACCGGCCCGCTGGGTGAGCTGGGCGAAGTTTACGGCGTAATTAGAGGCGCCCTCGCTGTAGAGGTAAACGGAGGATTCCGCCCCCATAAAGCCGATATCCGCTTCCCCTGCAATCAGGGCGGACATAACCTTGTCGGCGCCAAAGCCTGTGACTAACTCCAAGTCGATGCCCTCCTCCTCAAAATAGCCATTTTCAATCGCCACATATTGCGGGGCGTAGAAAATGGAGTGGGCAACCTCATTCAAGGTGACTTTGGTAAGTCTGCTTTCGCTCTTGCCGCAGCCGGTAGTGGAAATCACAGTGGCAAAGGCAAGGAAAAGAGCCAGTAGACATTTTGCAGTTTTTTTCAATTTCATGGAACACTCCTAATACTTTTTTAGTAGTATATTCATTCTTTTTGGGAAAGGTTCGGCCCGGATTCTTCCTTGCAGTTTGGAGAAGTTTTTGATATACTAATACATAGCAATTTGTTTGCTGACGAAAGCGATTACCTGGGAGGAAGCCTTTATGAACAATAACGGATTGATGATGCAGTATTTTGAATGGTATATGCCGGCAGAGCATGATTTATGGAACCGGATCAGAGAGGAGGCTTCTAAACTTAAGACGCTGGGTGTGACGGCCCTTTGGACGCCGCCGGCTTACAAGGGCGCGGCAGGCGATCAGGATGTGGGATACGGCGTGTACGATCTGTATGATCTGGGTGAATTTAATCAGAAAGGCAGCGTTCCCACCAAGTATGGCACCAAGAAGGAATACATTGAGATGATTAAGGAGGTCCAGAGCAAGGGCATTGACATCTATGCGGATATGGTGTTGAATCACAAGATTGGCGCAGATGAGACAGAGCAGATTTTAGCGGAGGAATTTAATGCCAACAGCCGGAATCAGATGGTAGGAGACGAGAAGGTGATTTTGGGCTGGACGAAGTTTAATTTTCCCGGGCGGAAGGGTAAGTATTCGGATTTTACCTGGAACTGGACGCATTTTGACGGGATTGACTGGGACCAGCAGGCTACCCGGAATGCAATCTACCGTTTTGCGGGCAAGACCTGGGAGGAGGCCGTTGACGAGGAGAACGGCAATTACGACTACCTGATGGGGGCCGATATTGATTTTGATAATCCGGAGGTAAAAGACGAACTGTATAAATGGGGCGAGTGGTATCTGAAGATGACCGGCGTCAATGGAATGCGTTTGGATGCAGTAAAGCATATCGGATATTATTTTTATAAGGACTGGCTGCCGGTGATGCGGGAGCGCAGCGGCAAGGAGCTTTTCTGCGTGGGCGAGTACTGGCACTGGGATGTGAATCATCTGGAACGGTATCTTGCCAATGTGAATTATGAGATGTCCCTGTTTGATGTGCCGTTACATATGCACTTTCATGATGCGTCTAACGCCCATGGCAATTATAATATGGCTGCTATACTGAATGACACTTTGGTGGCGAGACACCCGATTCATGCAGTGACCTTTGTGGATAACCACGATACGCAGCCGGGACAGGCGCTGCAGTCATGGGTGGAGGATTGGTTCAAGCCGCACGCCTATGCGCTGACGCTTCTGCGCCAGGACGGGTATCCCTGCGTATTCTATGGAGATTATTACGGTATTCCCCATGACAATATCGAGCCGAAGAAGGCCCTTCTGAATAAGATTATGAAAGTCCGCAGACGCTATGCCTATGGCGTTCAGCATGATTATTTTGACGATTACAATGTGATTGGCTGGACCAGAGAAGGGGACGGGGAACACAAAAATTCCGGAATCGCCGTTGTCATGTCCGACAGCACGGGAGGCAGCAAGCGGATGTATATCGGAAAACAGTTTGCCGGACAGTTTTTCAAGGATGCTTTGGGCAATGCCAAATATAATATCCGGATTGATGATGAGGGATGTGGAGAATTTTATGTAAACCGGGAGACGGTTTCTATCTGGATTAATGAAAATGCAAGGCTTTGACCGGAGATACACCGGAGGACAGAAATGATAGGGATGGAGCGTATGGATTATGGGAAAAAGTGTTAGAACCGAAGCGGTGAGGGAATTGTTTGAGGCAATTCTCACGCTGCAAAATGAAGAGGAGTGCTATAATTTTTTTGAGGACGTCTGCACAGTAAATGAGCTTTTGTCGTTGGCGCAGCGGTTTGAGGTGGCAAAGATGCTGACGGAAAAGCATACCTATATGGAGGTAGCGGAGCAGACCGGCGCCTCTACCGCAACCATATCCAGAGTGAACCGTTCTTTAAACTATGGCAAGGATGGTTATGAAATGGTATTTGGCAGAATGAAACAAAACCGTAAGGAGCAGTAATCCTTACGGTTTTGTTTCGTCTTTTTTCTCTTCTTTTATCCGGCGTTTTTCTTCCTTTAACTCCCGCTTTGCCGCTCTTGTTTCGTCCTTGAGTTCCCGCTTTGCCGCCCTTGTTTCGTCCTTGAGTTCCCGCTTTGCTGCTTTTGTCTCCTCCTTTAATTCCCGCCGCATCGTCTTGCTTTCTTCCTTGGAGGCTTGTCCCGTTTCTTTCGTGTTTCCCTGTTCTTCCTTTAAGGAGTCAATCAGCCGCTCCACTAATTGTTTCTTGGCGTAAATGTCATAGCTTAGCAGGATAATCATGGCATAGGTTTTCAGGTAGTCGTCCTCCGCCCCGTACTGTTCCCTGGCAAGCGCATAGATTTCCTGAACGCTTTTGCGGATCTGTACGCCGTACTGCTGCTCTAAGGCAAAGAGACTTTCATAGATATGGGACATGGTAAGTCCCTGCTCTTTCTGGAAATAGTTCTCTGTCATGGGCTGAAGTAAAGTCTGGATATCGCTGATGGACAGAAAATTTTTCAGGTAATAAATGTAAATTAACAGGATAATATGGTCTTTGGAATATTTCTTCTTGTCCGACGGAGGAAGCAGAGCGTTTTTGGAGTAGTTGTTAATCATGGTTTTGGTCATGATTTTGTCCTCCTCATAGCGCTTGTTTCCCCGAAGCTGCTTATCCATAAAGGTGGTAATCTGGTCCATGTAAAGGTCGATGGTGGGAATATCCTCCGGCTGGATATAGTCCGGCTGTATCCATTTTTCAAGCTGTTCTTTCAGTTCCGAAAAGGTTTGTGTCTTGTTCATAAAGGCTCCTGTTTCTTCATTGTCTGTTCCGGTACTGTGTACCCGGTCAGTATGTTATCGGTCTATGTTTTCCATAATGGCCTGGGCTGTGGCGGCCCGGTTCATCGTGTATATGTGGATGCCGTCTACGCCGTTGGCAATCAGGTCATTAATCTGGTTGACCGCAAACTCAATACCGGCCTTTTGCATATCCTCCGGCGAATCTGCATATTTGGCTACCAGATGGCTAAGCTCCTTTGGCACAGAGGTGCCGGACAGGGAAACGCTGGTGCCTAACTGGCTGGACTTGATGATTGGCATGATTCCGGCAGATATGGGAACCCGGATTCCGGCTTTGTCCGCTAACTCCCGAAATTCATAGAACCGGCTGTTGTCAAAAAACATCTGCGTGATGAGAAAATCTACTCCCGTATCCACCTTCTGCTTTAAATACCGAAGGTCCGATTCGCGGCTTTCCGACTCCGGATGGATTTCCGGATAACAGGCGGCGGCGATACAGCTTTCCGACTGTTTGCGGATAACCCTGATAATATCCTCTGCATGTAAAAAGGTTCGGTTCGCGTAAGCCTCGTCCGTCATATCCTTTGGACGGTCTCCCCGGAGGGCTAATACATTGGAAACGCCCTTACTGTTCAGTTCCTCCATAAAGCCGGTGAGAAATTTCTCATCCATGGCAACGGCAGTGATATGCGCAATGGGCTCAATGTCGCAGAGGTTGCGGATATAGGCGGCAATGGCGGCGGTCTTTTTGGAGTTGCTGCCACCGGCGCCGTAAGTTACGCTGATGAAGTCGGGACCTAAGGTCTTTAAGGCGTCCAGCGTCTTATATATGTCATAGATTTCCTCCTCCTTTTTCGGGGGAAATACCTCGAAGGAGAAGACGGTCCTGCCCTGTCTGTAAATATCTTTAATCATAGTCGGTTTCCTTTCTTTTCAAGCTGTTAAATGCTGCTAACGGTATGTCCTGTGGGAACAGCGCATACCGACGCAAGCACATATATATTAGCATAAATTGGAGAAAACAACAAGAAAAGATATCAGGCTAAAGCGCATATACAAAAAGAGCTTGCTTTGTAAAAATAATTCTATACACTACCAATCTTCCTCACCGATAAGCACAGCGTTTTTTCCTTTTTGGTTAGTTATGGTGACTGGTGTGCATTTGTATTAACATCCTGTATCAACTGATAAATATTTTCTCTTGCTTTTGCCGCTGTTATTGCAGTCATGATATTGCCCCTTTTTATTTCACTATAGCGTACGTTAACTTTTTCATAATAATTGCATAGTCTTTGTTTGCCATGCATGAATTATGGAGTTTATCATAAATTTCATCTTATTTTACCATAAAAAGAATGATAATACACAAACAAGTTTAAGAAATTCAAAACTTTTAAGGGGTATATAGAGCTTACCCTTATAAACCGGGTTTGGTTATAGAGTTCACTGTTAAAGTGCATATTGTCGGAAAACGGTTGCCAAAGATTTCCTTTGGTGGTACAATAAAAAACAGAAATTATTTCAGAAAATTTAAGAAAGGCTTGACACCTTGATGAAACGTAATAAAATCTTTAGAAGAGAAGAGAAGAGAAGAGCTGATTTTGCCCTTCTTCTTGTGATTGCTTTTGCTTGTTCTACGATTAAAAAGCGTCTGCCTGCGGTAACAGGACATCACTGTTGCCACAGACAGGCGCTTTTTTGCGCCCAAAATGCAGGCCTTGGGGAAGGAGGAGGGGGATAGGATAGGTTTTCTTGGGGGCGAAGGGTTGCTTTGTGTGTCCCTCGATTACATCGAGGACAGCTTCATTTTGGGGCCAAACCCCATACCCCGTTTTATTTATGAAAAAAACTTATAAATAAAATATTTTAAATGGAGGGATTGCTATGAAAACAGTAATGAAAAGAACACTTATCGCAATGATTATGGTACTCGCAGTAGGTATGATGTTTGGTACATCAGCACAGGCAAAGAGTAAGAAAAAGAACACTTTGAAAGTTTCTATAATGTGTACAGGTGGTGATTTATGCTACAAGTCTACTAGAGAGTATGTAAATTGTAAAGAGTCAACATCATATGTTACAGTAAAGTATAAAGGTAAAAATATCACAAATAAAGTAAAATTTAAGAGTAGTAATAAGAAAGTTGCTACGGTGGCAAAGAAAAGTGCAAAATGGTGTTATAATCATTCTATGCCAGCAGAATCAAAGGGTGTAGGGCAAATTAAAATTAAACATTTTGAACAGCCTTGGACACTCACAGTAACTTATAAAGGTATGAAGACAAAGGTAAAAATAAAACCGCATAAGCATGAATGGTATGAACAACAGTGTTTATACACTAATGAATATATATGCTATCCGGGTACACACGAACCTTTACCCGAATATTGCTTAACTGAACTCAATTGTAGTATTTGTGGTGCTAAAAGAGTATTAACACATAAAGAAGAGTTTGAAAGAAATTTTAATCATAGCTGGGATTATTATGACCCAGCAGATGACATATATTATTACTTTGGATATCACAAGTAATAACAAGGGGCTGTCGCACTAAGTGATATGCTCCCTTCTAGGTAGACAAGTGAAATAATAAAAACTTGTTACTTAGAAGGGAG
>CANREG010000049.1 GCA_947629565.1 uncultured Lachnospiraceae bacterium | reverse complement strand
CGAAAAAATGCTAAGCCACAGGTTTTAAACCTCGGCTTAGCACCATATTTTAATGTTTAACTCCAAAAGTCAGGTACGATATTTCCCCATTTGTCAAAAGAAATATGAAAAAAATCTATACCAGCCGGATTTTATATCGTTCCAGCCAGTAATTAATCTGCAGCATATAGGCAAGAAGCTGCGGCCCGGCCATTAGCTGCCCGTAAAACGGCCTTCCATAGTCCGTAGGGCTTTCCATGTAGTCCTCTACCTTTTTCCGGTCTAAAAGGGCGCAAATCGGCGCGTTTCCCTCATGCAAAAGCTTCGTCATCTCCTGCCTTAAACGCGTTTCGTAGGCGGGGTCATAGGTCTTAGGATACGGGCTTTTTCTCCGGTAAAGCACCTCGTCCGGCAGGTATTTCTCCCCTGCCGCCCGCAAAAGTCCCTTTACGATTCCGTCATGGCACTTCATAGACCAGGGCACATTCCACACATATTCGATAATCCTGTGGTCCGCTAGGGGAACCCGCGCCTCTAAGCCGCTATACATACTAGTTCGATCCATTCGGTCAAGCAATGTCTGCATAAACCATTTTAAATTCAGATAGGATATCTCCCGCCTTCTCTTTTCCTCTCCGCTCTCCCCGTAAAGCTCTGGCGTTTCCCGTACAGTCTTCTCGTAAGCCGCCCGGGCATACTCCTCTAGAGGAAGCTCCCGAACCACCTCGTCTTTCAGCAAAAGGGTGCGCATACCAAAATCCATAGACCATGGAAAAATATCCGCCTCAAAGCATTCCTTTTTATGAAACCACGGATAGCCGCCAAAGATTTCATCTGCGCACTCGCCGGTCAGCGTTACCTTGTTGTTCTTTGCCACAAGCTCGCAGAAATATAACATGGAAGACTCCACATCCGCCATGCAGGGCAGGTCCCTGGCGTCTACCGCTTTATACAGATAATCATACAAATCCAGATGATTACACTCTAAAAAATGATGATTGGTTCCGGCAAACTCCACCATTTTTTCCACCCAGGGCCGGTCCTGGCTGGGCTGAAAGGCGTTTGCCTTGAAATTGATGTCGTTGTCCGTAAAATCAAAGGAATAGGTATCTAACCGCTTTCCCTCTTTTTTCAGTTCCCGACTGCAGATTGCCGTTACCAGACTGCTGTCCACGCCGCCGGATAAAAAGGTGCAGATTGGCACATCCGAAAGCATCTGCATTTTAACGGCGCTGTATACGAGTTCCCTGGTATGCTCCACCGTATCTTCAAAGCTTTCTTCATGGGGCCTGCTTTCAAGCTGCCAGTAACAGGTATCGCGAAGCCCCTCTTTTCCAAATTCCAGATAGTGTCCCGGCAGTACCTCCTTTATTCCTTTAAATACGCCTTTTCCGTAGGTTTTCGCCGGTCCGAGGCCGAAGACCTCACAGAGCCCTTCCCTGTCTACCTCCGGCTCTATTCCCGGATAGGAGAAGATTCCCTTAATTTCCGAGGAAAATATCAGGGTATTGTCCCTGACCGTATAAAATAACGGCTTGATGCCGGAGCGGTCACGGAACAGATACAGCTTTTGTTTCCTGCCATCCCAGAGGGCAAAGGCAAAAATGCCGTTTAGCTTTTCCGCGATATCCACGCCATAGGCCTGGTAGCCCTTAAGAATTACTTCGGTATCGCTGGTCGTGGAAAAGATAATCCCCCGCTTTTCTAATTCCCTTCGCAGTTCCGGCATATTGTAGATTTCCCCGTTATATACAATGGTACACTCCCGCCCCTCCCTGTTATCCGTCATGGGCTGGTGTCCGGTGGATAAGTCGATAATCGAGAGCCGCACATGGGCTAACCCGCAGTGGGGATACAGGCAGTCGCCCTGTTCATCCGGTCCACGGTGCCGCTGTACATGATTCATTTCCTTTAAAACTTCTGTCCATTTATCGGGTGTAGCTGCATAATCCACAGTAAAATTACTAAAACCTGCTATGCCACACATTTTTATATTCCCCTCTATTCATTATTATGAAAACGCCTGTAAAATCGGCTGGTATTGCAGTCCCTCTAAAGCCATTTCCAAGGTCGGAATCAGCATTTCCGTATGGGCAATTAAGGAATTGCTTTTCTTTACCGGATTATCCTGCCCAAACGGCACGAAATATATGTTCTTTGCATTGAGCAAAAGCCCGATATTCTTCATGTTCATGCCAAGGGCGTCATTGCTGGAAACCGAAATTACCAGCGGCTTGTTGTTCCGCAGATGCGCCTTCGCGCTCATGAGTACAGGCGTATCCGTAATGCCGTTGGCAAGCTTCGCTATCGTGTTGCCGGTACAGGGAAAAATAACTAAAATATCCAGATACCCTTTCGGTCCAATCGGCTCCGCCCCCTCTATGGTTAAAATGGGCGCTTTGCCGGTAATCTCCTCCGCCCGTTTGAGAAATTCCTCCGGGCTGCCAAAGCGGCTGCTGATGTGCTGGGAGGCGTTGGAAAAAATGGTATATACATCTGCTCCTGCTTCCACGAGCTTTTCCAATTCCACAAATATTTTATCAAAGGTACAAAATGAACCGGTCAGCGCCACGCCGACCTTTTTTCCCGATAAATCCATCATAAACTTCCTTTCCAAATCATTTTCATTCCTTTAAATTCTCTGCATCACAAAATCCGCCAGTCCTTTTGCTGATATTTTCGGGGCATATTTTCCCGGTAGTCCGAGACAGTGCAGGCAGTGGAGATTGAGTTTGCAGGCGGCGGCTTTATCTATGCCGCCGGGATTCGATGCAATGTCAATCACCAGCGCTTCTCTGTCAAGTTCCACCAGAATATCCCCGGTCAGCAGGACTGCCGGAACGGTATTGTAAATATATTCATATAGATGGATTTTCTCTTTTAAGTTGTTTAAATGAAGTATATTAAGCCCTGCGGCGGCGGCCTTTGCCAGTTCTACCTCTGACCGGCTGCACACCGTTACAAAAGCATTCAGGCCTTTTAACTTATCCGCTAACACACTTCCGCATCTGCCATATCCGATGACTAAGCTGTGACTGCCATGGATATTGGTGTCCTTATGCTTAAGCGCTTTTAAAATCGCTCCCTCCGCCGTTGCAACCGCATTAAACACTGCAAGGGCCTCATCCTGCATGAAATCATGGCAGATAACACGCTGTTCCCGGCACTGCTCCATAAATTCAGCGGGCAGCATACCGCCAAACACAGCTTTTCCTGTCCGCAGGCAGGAGGTAAAGACCGTTACCTCCATATCCGGTAAATCCTGCGTTCCGCTGATTTTTCCGCATTTTACAAGAGGAATACCGCCTACGATATTCCGGGACTGCTCCACCGCCTCCGGCAGGGAATCCGCATAAACTGCCAGACCGTCATTTTTAGCAATTTTTTCTATTCCATAACAGATTACGCTGTAATTATGTTCCATAAAACAGGACAGCATATGGGCCGTCCTTGCATCTCCGCCAATCAGGGCAATATCATATTGCTTCATCTGCTTTCTCCCTTTACAATCTGTACCTATATGTTACAGTATGTGGAAAAAAGCGTTTGGTGCCAGTCCTATTCCAATCCGCCATACAGTCTTATGCTTGCTTGCAGCACCTGCTTTTCTGATTTTGCAGACCTTAGTAAAATCAGCAGAGCTACTACTTCAATGCTTCCCACTCTTTTTCCCGGAAGCCCGGACATATCAGTTCATCTGAAATCAATAGAGGGCGTTTTACCAACATCCCGTCAGAGGCTAGTAATTCAATCTGTTCCTCCTCGGACATATCCGGCAGCCTGTCCTTTAAGTTAAGCTCCCGGTAAAGCATGCCGCTTGTATTAAAAAACCGCTTTAATGGCAGTCCGCTTTTCTTATGCCATTGTCTGATTTCTTCCGCAGAGGGGTGTTCCTCTTTAATCGGGCGGACCTCATAATCAACTCCATTTTCCTCCAACCATTTCAACGCCTTCTGGCAGGTGGTACATTTTGCATAACATAATACCGTTGTCTTCATAACCCCTCTCCTTTTCATATATAAAATTGGGACATATCGAGTCCCTCCCATGTCAGCAGCTTCTTCTTTAAGGGAATCCCGCCGTCATAACCCGTTAAATTGCCATTCATGCCCACCACCCTGTGGCAGGGAATGATAATGGAAATGGGATTATGCCCTACTGCGCCGCCTACCGCCTGAGCCGCCATTTTTTCTATCCCCTGTATCTTTGCCACCTCTTTGGCTATGGCCCCATAGGTGGTCACTTCCCCATAGGGAATATCACATAACAGCCTCCACACCAGCCGGCGAAATTCACTGCCTGCCGGGGCTAAGGAAAGCTCTGACGGACGGGGTTTTTCTCCGGCAAAATACCGATTCAGCCAATCCGTTCCCTCCGCCAGTACCTTTAATTCCGGCTGCTTAACCGCCTGGGGCGACAGGGATTTTGTATAAAAACGCTGTCCGTCTAACCAGACGCCGGTAATGCTGTCTTCATCGCTTACTAAGGTAATCCCTCCGAACGGGGATTCATATCTGGTATAATACTGCATTGCTAACACTCAATGACTGCCGAACAGCAGTCCCTTTCCGCCACCATAATATTAAAATCCCGGTAATCACTGCTGTACGCATTTCCTAAAAGCTCCGCTTTCACCGTCTCAAAGGCCAGCTCCGGATAATTATTCTCCTTGCTCAAATGCCCTAAATAGATTCCCCGGATATGGTCGTTTAATAATTCCCGCACAAGCTGGCCGCCCCGCTCATTGGAAAGATGTCCCCGGCGGCCTAGAATCCGCTGCTTTAACGGATAAGGGTACGGCCCCACCTCTAACATACGCACATCATGGTTCGCCTCAATCAGCATGGCGTCCGCTCCGGACAGGGCGTCTACGATATGTCCGTCAAAATCACCCAAATCCGTCGCTACGGATATCTTTTTATTCCCGTCAGTTAAGGTGTAGCATACCGGGTCTATCGCATCATGCCATGTGCTGACCGCCTTCACATAAAGGTCTGATATCGAAAAGGATTCCTCCGGGCGGATACCATGGAACAGAGAAAAATCTACCTTTCCCAGATTGCTATACCGGCTTACCGCCTCTAAGGTCTTGCTGGTTCCATATACAGGAATACCGTATTTGCGTAAAAATACGCCCAGCCCTCCAATATGGTCGGTGTGTTCATGGGTAATTAAAACGGCGTCTAATTCCTCCGGCTTTACATCAATGCTTTCCAATGCGGCAGTCACTTTCTTTGCGCTGACGCCCACATCAATTAAAATATTGGCATGGTCCGAGCCTACATAGATGCAATTACCGCTGCTTCCGCTGTATAAACTGCATAATCTCATATTTCTCTCTCCGGTAAAATATCAATATCTTTGTATTTAAACGGAAATATTATACCATATATTGTGATTTCATTTCAACTGCAAATTGTTGATTCTTATATAAAATTATTGATTCCTATATGAAGTTACATTGACAGACAGGCGTTGACACTAGGCTCCACCTTATGCTCTAAAAATACCCGTATGCTGTCTGGCAGTTTGTTGGTCAAATCGATCGTATTGCCGCCGATGACCGCCTCGCCATACAGCACCCTCTCCATGATGGCCCGCATATCCGGGTATTCCATACATTCAATGCCGATCCGGTCCCCATAGAAGAAGAATTTTAACAGCCGGCTAAAGCCTGCGGAGGGGAACACCATATCAAATTTGACTACGTCGTTGCCATCCTCGTCCATAGCCGGGTACGCTTTTATGGCAAACTCCATATCCTGCTGCGCCACAGGAAACGTCTGGGTATGATATTCATTTAATCCTGCGGTAAGAATTAACTGCTCCCGCTTGCTGTTCTCCCGCCGCTCCTTTCGGGTGCGCTCCTTATAAAAGCATATTTTTACGGCATTGTCCTGCAAGCGGAAGGCGATGTCCGTTACTATATACGGGGGACACTGATACATCCCCTGCAGCATATAGGGAAACAGTTTAATGGTGGCCTGGTCAATGTGAAGCCGCCTGCCGTCAAATTGGGACAACAGCTCCCGCAGCCGGGTTTTTTCCTTTGCCCGCTTTAACTGCTGATTTTTGTAATAAGCCAGGTAAGGCATTTTATTTTCCGGCTTTCTGGGCAGGAAGCCCTCATGGAACAGTTCAAAATCCTGCAGCAGGCGGCGGTAGGCCGCCCCCTCCCTTGCCGCAGACTCCGGCCTGTATAATTCCTCATCCGTCATGCAGTCCAAAATGGTACGCACCAGCTTGGAATCCGGGAACAGCTTGTCACTGTGGGCGTTTGTGGCGATAATCAGCTTGTGTTTCTCGTCAATAATCACATGCTGTCCGTACATACCGCTTAGCATATAAAGCCCCTTTGGCAGATGCCAGAGCTGGTAGGCGTAGCCTGTGGCCAGCTTGTCCGTATCCTGAACAATCTTTGTATCTTTCATTTTGCGGATATAGGACGGATCAATCAGTTGTCTGCCAAGATAAGCTCCGTCATTGGCCAGAAAAATACCAATCTTTAACATTCCCTCTAAGGAAATGTAGAGGCCCCAGCCGCCCCGTTCATACCCCTCCGGACAGAGCTCCCATTTAATATGATTGATGCCTAACGGTTCAAAAAACCGGGGTTTCAAATAATCCATCAGGCTTTCTCCCGTCACCCGGATTAAAATGGCGGACAGCATATAGGTATCCATGCTGTTGTAGACAAACCGGGTGCCTGGCTCCTCCGAACACTCTGTCATTAAAAATGCCTGTACCCAGTTGGTCTCCACCATGGCGGAAAATTCACTGCACTTTGATCCGGAGCGCATGGTAAGCAAATCCTGTATGGTCATTTCCTTCACATATTTGGGCGTCAGCACATTTTCATACTCCGGAAAAAAGGAGGCCACTAAGTCGTCTTCATGAAGCCTTCCCTCGGATATGGCAAACATAATGCCAATCGCCGTTACGGTCTTACAGGTGGAATTGGTAATGTGGCGGATTTCGGCGCTATACGGGGGACGATAACCGGCAAAGACCAATTTTTCATCCTTGGCAACGGCAATGCCGTCTAAGGCGCACATATGGTCGTAAGTCAACTGCCGGAGCATCTTCGAAAGCCGCTTGGAATTAAGCCCTAATGCGCCGGTGTCCTCCTGTTCTAAGGGGATTTCCTTCACATCTTCTATCTCGTGGAATTTCAGTTCCGGTATGTCCGACATCTCCACATCCTGAAACCTCTCTATTAGCTTTGATACATAATTAATCCCATAAAATTGTCTTGGTATGTTCATCTTTGTAAACCGCCTTTCTACTACTCAATGCATCCTCTTAAAATAATCAATTAAAATTTCTTTTATATAATTATATCGTCTTGCATAGGAATTCTCTACTCTAATTAGCTGTAGATTATGTTCGAGACAGAGCGCATTTTTTTTCTTATCTCTCTGAATAACAATATCATTCTCAAAATGTTCCTTTCCATCTAACTCAATAGCAAGAATCGGGAACTTCAATAAATCTCCTTGCTTTTCATATACTACAAAATCAAATCTCCCACTGTAAAATAAATCCACACAGCTTGGGTTATCCTGAAACACATGAGAAATGGCTACCTCTTTTTCAACCGTATATTTGGTTTGAGACATCCATATATTTTCCAATGCATGATTTAAAGTTTTCAAAAATGCTTCCTCTGTAGCTGTACTATATGGCTTAATCCCCAAAGCCCTTGAGTTGGATATTTTAGGTGTTATTTTTGACTCGCCATTTTCACGAACATACTGAACCAGTTCATACAAATCATCTTCAACATCATCCCTATGAAGCCGTTTTAAATTCTGCATATTGGACAATAAAATCAGCTTGTCTCTTGCTCTGGAGGTTGCTACGTTAATAAGCTCCTTATTATTCTTGAGCCATTCATAGGTTCCCTGTCTTGTTTGAGCAGTAATGGCAGTAGAAAATATAATTACATCCTTTTCGTCACCTTGAAATGCATGGATCGTTCCACAGGAAGCTTTTAGTCCGGCTTCTTTTAATGCATTTTCTATTAGTTTTTTCTGATTTACAAAAGGCGTAATCACCCCAATGGATTTATCCTTATTAAGTGATATATATTCTACTATCTGATTAACTTCTTCTGGTGCCGTGTTTTTTGTATCTGCTCTATCATTTTGAACATCCATATATACAAGAGGATGTTTTTCCAGACTTTGAGAAACAATACTAAGTTTGGAATTATAATATTTTCTGTTATTAAAATCTATAATTTTCTTATTGCAACGATAGTGATGATGTAACAAAATCTCATCACTGACTGAGTCGCAAGCAAGAAAAGTTTTATAAATAGAATTATTTCTATAATCATATTCTTGTGTCACATTATATTTTCTGCGAAGTTTTTGATTAACCATTTCATCCAAAAGAATAACTGGGTTCAGTTGCTGAGGATCTCCTACCAACATAAGATTTTCTCCCCGTATAATTGGTACGAGAGAAACGGCGGTATTGCATTGGCTTGCTTCATCCATAATTACCATATCAAACACTGGCTTGGGTTCCCCTAATTTATGTGCTGAAATACAGGTAGTAATAATAATTGGGAAAATTTTTTGCAATTTCTTTATATTATCTGTATTACTCAGATATTTTCTAAAAGCTTCTACCTGTGTATCCTCATCTTCTTCATAAATAATATTAAACAATTCTCTATTCTGAGGTAACCCTATTTTCTTGATATATTTTTCGGATGTATAATAAAGGTATTTCTTAAAATCCTCAATATCATCATTTAACAGAGAGATTGCCTGCTCATCTGAAATTATTCCCGCTTGCTGAATTTTTTGCTGTATTTGAACAAGCTGTCTTTCCTGTAAATCTGCATGAAATGGTATCATAACCGGATTGTTCATATGCTCTTTCTCATA
Source organism: uncultured Lachnospiraceae bacterium (assembly GCA_947629565.1). Classification (GTDB taxonomy): domain Bacteria; phylum Bacillota; class Clostridia; order Lachnospirales; family Lachnospiraceae; genus CAG-590. Next base: position 11,294 of record CANREG010000049.1, on the reverse strand, counting down.
CTCTGCTAATCTGGTTATCGTTTCATCTCTTTCCTGCAAATCCAAAATTTCTTCATATTGCTTCAGCAGAGCAGATAACTGTTTTGCACGTTTTATCCGATTATCTCTGTTCTTATCTAAAGTTCCTTCAAAAATAGTAGCATTTTTATGTGTCTCATATAAACACTTCATATATTTTAATGCCTCTTTTTCTTTATTTCTGTCACCTAACCGTAATACAGGAAGTGGAACGGTTTTCTGCCGATAAAGAATACCTGACATTTTTACAAATACACTATCAAGAGGATGATTATTATATGAACAAAATAATATGGTCTTCTCATTAAAAAATGCTGTCAAAATTGTATTAATTATAGTATTGGTTTTCCCTGTTCCGGGAGGACCTTGAATATAAGTTACTGGATTTTTCATTCCATTATTAATTGCCAGTAGTTGATCCAGATTAATCTTTTTATCAAGAAGTGTAATAGGATATGCTTTATATTTTCTGGGTCTCTCTAGCAAATCACCAAAAAATGCTTTAATAGGAACTGTTACTTTATTCTCCTCATACATATTCATAATTGCTTGATACTCAGAATGTAAATCTAGTACTACATTCATTCCCAACCCTATAATGTATGGCAAGTCATCCACTTTTACATTAGAATTACTCCTAATAATACAATCCTCTATTTTTTCTTTATTTTTCTCAAATTCTTTCAACAATTCAAAATCATCTGCATCCAAATACTTACGTACACTCTCTTTTACGCCATCAATTGTATATTCTGTGCAAATTGTAATTTCATCATCCGGACGAAGTACTCTTGTTTTCACATCTAATTGCAATTTACGATATGCCAGAACATACAACCCCCTTTTTGTGTAAATACTTAACACATTCATCCCAAGTTGTTGTATCACTAATTTTCCATTTAAATGATTATCATTTTTTGTTTTGTATTGAAAATTCTGAACGATTGCCTTAAACTGATCATCACTTAATGGGTAGTTTTTGCCATTAAAGCTGTCCCTGTCTAAATAATGAATTAGTTTAAAATCAGAATAATAGGGAACATTGTCTAATTTATTACACAATTCAAGATAATTGAGTATCTTTAGATTCGCTATATTATTAAAAATCATTTTATATTTTTGTGGATTAATGTAAATATCATTAACCAATTTTTCATTAATTGGGCAGTAAGAACCTTCAACTATTTTTGTAGACAAAATCTTATCAATAAAAATATCCAATGAACATATTGTACATTTTTCAGTATGTAAACCTTCTCCCACTAATCTTTTCCTGGCAACATCCAGATTATGAATCCCTATCCAGTATTTTGTGATTTTGTCTGACTGGTTTTGATATTCAATTGCAAGCCATTTTCCTTCATGAATAGCACGAAAGATATCCCGGTAAATAGCGGTCATAGAAAACTCCTAATTATATCTATTAATATATTTTAAAATTCAACATAACATCAATGTATATTAAATATAATAAATAATTACTATACATTTAATTTCTAAATTAATTTTACAAAATTATTTTATAATTTTCAATCTTTTTGTTAATCTTACCTTATACATAGCACAACAGTATTGCTCTTATTATAAAAATATAAAATATTTATCCTAAAAATTTAGTGCCTTCATATAGATATCTTGAAATTCAGGCAAATCCGCCAGTTCATAACACTGCGTCCGGTTCCGAAGCTTCGCATAATAAGACAAAAGTTTCTGTCTCTCCCCGCCTTCTAAAAGCAGCAGCATTTCCGCTCCCTTTAAAGAAGTGTTGCCGCTTACCTTGATTTTCTCCTTCATCTCCTCTTGCAGCATTTTTACCGTAAAAGCGTCCCGGATATCCATATAAAAGCCAAGGCCGCCGCTGATATATACATTGCCAATGTCTTCCGCCGTTATTTTCGCCCGCCGCATCAGGCAGGAAATGCCGGCATAGACCGCCCCTTTGGCAAGCTGGAAATTCCGCACATTCTGCTGGCGGATGACAAAGCCTTTGTCAATCTCTATTCCCCTGTCAAAATAGGGTTCCCTGATTACGCCTTCGCTGTTGATTAATCCCCTTTTGATACAGGCGGCAATCGCCTTAATGCACTCGCTGCCGTAGGCTGCCCCGGCAACGGCATGGTCAAATACCGGACCGCAAGCGGTGGAGGCGCCGTAACCGGCCTTATCGTTGATTAACAGCAGCTCCCCATTGGTGCCTAAATCCACCAACAGGTCATAGGCGGGGGTTTGTCCCATTTTAAGATAAGCCGCCCCAGACAGGATATCCGCGCCCACAAAGGCAGAAAAGCCCGGCGGATACAGCACAGTAAAATTATGCCCTTCCTCCCGGCTTATCGTATCTTCTCCGTATTCTATATCTACAGGGGAAAAAGGCGCCGCAGCAAGCCCTTTTACAGACATCCCCCTTAAAATATGCAGCATAACCGTATTGCCGCTGATTACCACCCTGCAAAGCCGGTCTATGGCGGTCCCCAGATGTTTTCTCAACTGTTCTTCCAACGCCTTTTTTAGCAGTTCCGCCATCTGTATTCCGGCCTCTTTGTCCTCCATGCAATGACGGATTCTCGTCATCACATCTGCGCCATATACAGACTGTGGATTAGGAAAGGAAAAGGACGCAAGTTCGTTCCGGGAGGTAAGCTCTGCGCAGGACACAGCGATAGTGGTAGAGCCTAAATCCACCGCCGCGCCAATCATATCCTCATTCCGACATTCCTTCTGTGATTTCATGTGCCATATTCCTTCCCCTGTATTTCATTTATGCATTGCCTTCTTTTAATAAATGCTCTTTGGATTTTTCTCCATTGGACGGTAGCCCTTCTCCGCCAGCACATGGATAATCTGCTCCTTATGCTCCGGTCCAAAGGCCTCCATGGTAATAATCAGCTCCACTGCTGCATTCCGGTTTAAGTTCACAAACTGGTTATGCTCCAGTTTGATAATGTTTCCCTGTAATTCCGCAATAATGGAGCTTACATTCATCAGTTCGCCCGGCTTATCCGGCAACAGAACGGAAACTGTAAAAATCCGGCTCCTGGCAATCAGTCCATGCTGTACCACAGAGGCAAAGGTAATCACATCCATATTGCCGCCGCTCAAAATGCTGACCACCTTCTTATCCTTAAAGGGCAGATGCTTTACGGCTGCCGCTGTCAGCAGTCCGGAATTTTCCACCAGCATTTTATGGTTTTCCAGCATATCTAAAAATGCCACAATCAGCTCGCTGTCCTCCACAGTGATAATCTCGTCTATATTTTCCTGAATGTATGGGAAAATATTGCTTCCCGGCGTCTTTACCGCCGTACCGTCTGCAATGGTATCCACCATGGGCAGAGTGGTAACTTTTCCGTTTTTCAGAGATTCCTTCATACATGCGGCCCCTGCCGGTTCCACGCCGATGACCTTGATATGGGGATTTAACATTTTAGCCAGGGTGGACACGCCGGTAGCCAGTCCGCCGCCGCCAATGGGAACTAAAATATAGTCTACTGTCGGCAGCTCCTTGATAATCTCCATAGCAATGGAACCCTGTCCGCAGGCCACATCTAAGTCATCAAAGGGATGAATAAAAGTAAGCCCCTTGTCCTCTGCCATTTCCAAAGCATACTGGCAGGACTCGTCATACACATCACCGTAAAGGATTACCTCTGCGCCATAGGATTTGGTGCGGTTTACCTTAATCAGCGGAGTGGTGGTTGGCATGACAATCGTGGCCTTTACCCCATAAGCCTTTGCCGCAAAAGCCACGCCCTGGGCGTGATTTCCCGCAGAGGCGGTAATTAGTCCCCGGTTTCTCTCTTCTTCTGTCAGAGTGGAAATCTTATAATAAGCGCCGCGAATCTTGTAGGCGCCGGTCACCTGAAGGTTCTCCGGCTTGAAATACACCTTATTTCCGCTCTGCTCACTGAAAAAATCACTGTAGACCAGCTTGGTCTGGTGCACTACCTTCTGCACTGTGTTATAGGCTTCCTCAAATTTCTCCATGGTCAACATATCCTGTATCCTCCTTTATCATGCTGTCCTTATTTTTATGTAAATGCCGTATGTCTTATACTGGTATCGGCTATTCTCTCTGTATCTGTCACTCCTCCGCCTCCGGTATGAGTATCTCAATATCCGTCCGGGTGTCCATGTCCGCAAACAGCGCGTTGACATAGGTTTCGGGATTGAATTTCTGTAAGTCGTTAATCTGCTCTCCCACACCGATATATTTTACCGGAACATTTAATTCCGACTGAATGGCAATGGCAATACCGCCCTTTGCCGTTCCGTCAAGCTTTGTCAGGATAATGCCGTCTATCCGGGTTACATTGCTGAACTGTCTGGCCTGCTCTAAAGCGTTTTGTCCGGTAGAGCCGTCTAATACGATTAAGGTCTCTAAATGAGCTTCGCTGTATTCCTTCTCAATAATCCGTTTCATTTTAGCCAGCTCATCCATAAGATTTTTCTTGTTATGTAGACGTCCCGCCGTATCAATCAGCAGAATATCCACATCTCTTGCAGCAGCCGCCTTTACCGCATCAAAAGTAACCGCCGCCGGATCGGAGCCTTCATTTTGCGCAATAATCTCTACCCCTGCCCGGTTAGCCCAAGTCTTAAGCTGGTCGATAGCCGCAGCCCGGAAGGTATCTGCCGCGCACATCATAACCCGCTTGCCCCGGCTCTTGTACTGGGCCGCTAATTTTCCTATGGAAGTGGTTTTCCCCACGCCGTTGACGCCGATAATCAGCATAACCGACTTCTGGTTCTCAAAATCATAGGCAGAATCCTCAACCAACATCTGCTCCTTGATTATATTAATCACTAACTCCCGGCATTCCTCCACTTCCCGGATATGGTTTTTCTTAACCATTCCCTTCAGGTCCTCAATAATCCGCTCTGTCGTGTCTAAGCCTAAATCCGCCATAATCAGCGTTTCTTCCAGCTCGTCATAGAAATCATCATCAATAGAGGAAAAGCCCTTGAACAGATTATCAAAGCTGGCGTTAATGCTGTCTCTGGTCTTGGTCAGACCGGACACTAAACGGCTGAAAAATCCCTTTTCTTTAACCGGTTCTTCCTCTGCCGGCTCATCTGCTACTGGTTCATCTGCTGCTGATTCTTCTACTGCCGTTTCTTCCTTTTCCGTTTCCTCCGACGCCGTCTTATTCATTGCCGCGTCGTTTTCATCCTCCTGTCCGGCTCCTGTATCTTCAACGACTGTTATTTCCGCTTCTGTATCTTCTGCTGCTGTGTCAGAATCACGACCTTCAACTGCGGCCTCATCTGCATTTACTTCCGCATCTTCTGCAAGTTCCGGCTGTTCTTTCTTATTCTTCTTAAAAAAATCAAACATAACGCGCTCCTTTCCCTTATCTACTCTCCATCTCACATAATGATGACTTTTATATCTTAAACTCACACATCACTGTGCACTCACAAGCTCATCCTTATCATCAACGCCCGCATTCTTATATCTTAACTCACACAATCATTGCGAAACCGCAAGCTCATCCTTATCATCAATGCCCGCAATTCTCATATCTTAAACTCATCCAATACCCGCGAAACGCTCAACAAACTATATGGCGTTGTATGGATGAAACAATTACCATAAGCAGGTTTTTTTATGCACGCCGGCACTTAGGCGGTGCTTTAGCAGCGCCTTATGTGCCGCTGCGTGTATAAATAAGCGCAAGCGCACCTGCGTTGGTAATGTTCCATCCATACAAACCTCAAAGTCCTAAATGCGTTTCGCATTTATTACCACTTGCGTTTCGCATTTTTTCCTCCATTAATCCTCTAACTCATTCTCAATCAGATTGACGGACACCAGCGTAGACACACCCTTTTCCTGCATCGTGATACCGTAAAGCACATCCGCCGCCTCCATAGTCCCCTTTCTATGGGTAATGACGATAAACTGGGTGTCCTTGGTAAGTTTATTTAAATATCTGGCATACCTGGTAACATTAGAGTCATCTAAGGCCGCCTCAATCTCGTCTAACAGACAGAACGGAGACGGTTTTAAGCTCTGAATGGCAAACAGCAGAGCAATGGCGGAAAGCGCCTTCTCTCCACCGGAAAGCTGCATCATATTCTGCAGTTTCTTTCCCGGCGGCTGGGCAATAATACGGATTCCCGCCTCTAAGATATCCTCGTCCTCGACCAACTCTAAGGTGGCCTTGCCGCCCCCAAAAAGCTCCCGGAACACCTTGTCAAACATCACCTGGATTTCCCGGAATTTCTCCTCAAACTGCGTCCGCATAGCCGTATCCAACTCGGCGATAATCTGCATCAGGTTGGTCTCCGCCTTTACAATATCGTCATGCTGTCCCTTTAAAAACTCATAACGCTCGGACACCATCTTATAATCCTCAATGGCATTGACATTTACATCCCCTAAGGATTTAATCTTGGCCTTAACCTGGGATACCTCCCGTTTCAGGGCGTCTAAGTCATTCAAAGTATTGTCCTTTAACTCCATGGCAGACTGATAAGTAAGCTCATATTCCTCCCACATATACCGGCTTAGGTTATCCGCCTGTTCGCTTAACTTCTCCACCTGGGCAGACAGCCTGAAGGCAGACTTATCCAATCCTGTAATCTCCTCATTTAACTTTTCCCGTCTGCCGAAAAATTCCTTATGCCTTGCATTTAATTCTTCTCTTTCGGCCACCGCTTTTTGCAGATTTTCCTCTAAGCGGACAATCTCTTCCCGGTCGTTTTCAATAAGGGCGTTGAACTGGTTAATCTTACCCACTAACTCCTCCACAGCCTTGCCGGAATTGCTCATCTGGGAACGGTAAAGCTCTAACTCTTCTTTCAGTTTTCCCTCTTCTACCCGGATTCTTCTTAAATTCTCGATTAAGAAATCATCCTGCTGCTTAATGGTATTAAACTCAATCATGAGCTCGGAAACCCGCTCATTGGACTTCTTAAGTTCCTCTCTTTTTGCGGCCGCCTGCTCCTCTAGCGCGGTAATCCGTTCCTCTAACGCCTGCTTTGCCGCCTCCGCCTGCTTGTGATTGTCGTAAAGCTCATTTTTATTCTGGTTAATCTCCTCAATCTGGGCCTCTAACTCCTTGCTCTCCTTATTTACCGAAGCAAATGCGTTCGCCGTCTCCGCAAGGTTTTTGGAAACCTGCTCAATGCTTATGGATACTGTATTTTTCTGTAAATAAAGCTCCTGTAGCTTTAAATTTAAATCTTCTTTGGTATGCTTTAACTGCTCCCGCACCTCATGGAGTTCGCTCTCCTCTTTGGTGGCATTGGCAATCTCGTTATTAATCTCCGCCAATTCCTTGGTAAGCTCGTCCAACTCCCGTTTCCGGCCCAACAGATTGGAGGAATTTTTAAAGGCCCCGCCTGTCATGGCGCCGCCCGGTGTCAGCAGTTCCCCTTCCTTGGTAACAATCCGCAGGCTCTGGTGGTATTTTTTATTGACTGTAATGGCATGGTCAATGGTATCGACTACCAAGATTCTTCCAAGTAAATGGTCTGTCACAGCGCTGTATTTGTCGTGGACCTTTACCAAATCTTTGGCAAGCCCGATGACGCCCGGCTCCTTTAACGCCTCTTTGTTGTTAAATTCGCTGTATTTCCCGCCGATTGTAGTCAAGGGAAGAAAGGTCGCCCGTCCAAATTTATTTTTCTTTAAAAACTGTATCAGGCGCTTAGCCGTATTTTCGTTATCCGTTACGATATTCTGAATACTTCCGCCAAGGGCGGTCTCAACGGCAATCTCATATTCCTGATTAACCTGAATGATATCCGCAACAACGCCGACAATTCCCGGATTGCTGCTTTTTTGCTCCATAACCCGCTTAATGGAATTGCCGTAGCCGTCATAGCGTTCCGTGATATTCCGCAAAGCCTCTAACTTGGACTTTACGCTGCTATACTCATTGTTTGCGCTGGATAAACGCTGTTTATTTTCATTGGTTTCAATGGTATTCTTGTCAAGTTTAGCGTCCGTATCTTCTAATTTTTCCAGAATTTCCGCAACCGTCTTCTCGATTTCGGCAAGGGAGGTATTGTGCTTTTCATACTCCTCCTTATCCTTAAGCTCGTCGGATTTGAACTGTAAAAACCGCTGGTTTAGCTGGGTTTTCCGATAGCTGATGTTTTCGAGCATGGTGTCGTATCTTCCGACCTTTGCCTTTAAATTGGCGTCGTCATTTAAGTATTCAATAATGTCGGCCTTGCTCTTTTCAATCTCCTCTAAAAGTCCGGCAATCTCCTCCTCAATGGCCTGGCTTACTGCCTGAGCTTCATCCACCACATCATCAGCGCTGTCCATTTTTTCATCCAAGGCCGCCTTCTTCTCTTGAAATTCCCTCTTTTCCTTTTCCTGGGAAGCCAAGGACTGGTTAATCCGGTCAATCTGCTCGCTCAAATGAATGTCTGTGGACTTGGCGTTGGAAATCTGCTGCTTTAAGACGTTGACCTCGCCCTCGTTCCGCTCTGCATTCAGCTTTAATTCGTGTATCCGGTTCCTGTCGTCCTCAATGGTACGGGCAGATTCCTCTAAAACCGTCTCCATGCGCTCATATTCGCTTTTGGTCTCCTCAAACTCAGCCTTTAAACGCTCGCTGTCCTCGTTGACGATATGTAATTTTTCCTCTTTATCCTTTAAGTCCTGCTCTAACTTTTCATTTTCCATCAGGAACACATTGACGTCGAAGCGTTTTAGTTCCCCCTTGTACACCAGATATTTTTTTGCCACCTCGGACTGCTGCTTTAAGGGACCTACCTGCCGCTCTAATTCGGCTAAAATATCGTTTACCCGGTTTAAATTCTCCCGTTCCGCCTCTAAGGATTTCTCGGTTGCCGCCTTATTTTTCTTGTATTTCACAATACCGGCAGCCTCGTCAAAAAGCTCCCTTCTCTCCTCCGGCTTGCCGGACAGTATCCGCTCCACCTGGCCCTGCCCGATAATGGAGTACCCCTCCTTGCCGATACCGGTATCAAAGAACAGGGAATGAACATCTTTTAACCGGCTGACATTCCCGTTAATCAGATACTCGCTTTCACCGGAACGGTATACCCGCCTCGCCACAGTGACTTCCTCGTAATCCACAGGCAGGGAATGGTCGCTGTTGTCAAGGGTAATCGCCACATAGGCGGAACCATGGGGTTTCCGAAGCTCTGTTCCGGAGAAAATGACATCTTCCATCTTGGCTCCTCGGAGCTGCTTGGCGCTCTGCTCGCCCAATACCCAACGGACCGCATCGCCCACGTTGCTCTTGCCGCTTCCGTTAGGGCCTACAATTCCGGTAATGCCCTTATTAAATTCAAATATAATCCGGTTGGCAAAGGATTTGAATCCATATACCTCTATACTCTTTAAATACATTTCCTTAATCCTCCGTATGGTTGCCCTGAAGCGCTAAAATTGCCCTGTATGCGGCCATCTGCTGGGCGCTTTTCTTTGAAGTCCCCTCGCCTGTGGCAAGGCTTACCCCGTCTACCAAAACCGCCGTCACAAACATCTTATTGTGATCCGGCCCTTTTTCCTCTATCAGCTCATAGGTGACAACTCCCCTGCCGTCTTTTTGCACCATCTCCTGCAAAGTCGTCTTGGCGTCATAGAACAGTGTCTTATGCTCAATATCCGTCAACAAAAAGGTGTAGACATACTTTTTTGCCGATTCCATGCCGCCGTCTAAATAAATGGCTCCTAATACCGCTTCAAACAAATCGCAGAGTATGGAATTTCGCTTCCTTCCGCCGGTAAGCTCCTCGCCCCTTGACAGCAATACATAATCCCCAAAGTGAAGCTGCTTTGCCACGCTGGACAGGGTAAACTCGCAGACGATAGAGGCTCTTAGCTTTGTCAGCTTGCCCTCCGGTAAATTCCGGTATTCCTCAAACAAAAATTCACTGGTGATCAGTTCTAATACCGCATCTCCCAAAAATTCCAGACGCTCATAGCTCTCCATTCCCTTCCTCTTCATCTCGTTAATAAAGGAGCTGTGGGAAAATGCCTGCCTGATTAAATTCTTATCCTGAAATTCGTACTGTATGCTCTGTTCAATTTTTCCCTCGTCATAATTCAACATACAAACTGTTCTCCATTACTCTCCTAAGAGATATTCCTTAATCTTTCCGTTAATATCCTGTTCCTTAAAGGTGCCCACCTGAAACAGGGCGTTTTTAACCTCTTTGTTGGTGGCGTTGCCGTGAATCTTTACCACTAAGCCGTTTAAGCCCAACAAAGGCGCGCCGCCATACTGCGTAACATCAAAGATTTTCAGCATCTTTTTAAGCTGCGGTTTTGCTAACGCCGCCCCGAAAGCAGAGATTGGCGTGGAGGTAAGGCCCTCTTTTATCTTTTGAATCAATCCGGAGGCCAACCCCTCGGAAAGCTTTAACATGACATTGCCGACAAACGCCTCCGTGACTACTACGTCAGCCGCGCCATAAGGAAAATCCCTTGCCTCAATACTGCCAATGAAATTGATATCCTTGCACTCCTTTAAGAGTGGAAATGTCTCTTTTACCAGGGCGTTTCCCTTCTCCTCCTCGGCGCCGATATTGACAATCGCCACCCTGGGATTGGGAACCCCGATAACATGCTCCATATAAATGGAACCCATCTTTGCAAACTGTACCAGATTGCTTGCTTTAGCGTCCACATTGGCGCCGCAGTCAATCAACAGGGAAACTCCGTTCATGGTAGGCATAACCGGCGCTAAGGGAGCGCGTTCAATTCCCTTCATCTTGCCGACTAAAACCTGCCCGCCCACTAAAATTGCCCCTGAATTGCCGGAGGATACAAAGCCGTCTGCCTGCCCCTCCTTTACCATGCGCAGAGCCTTCACCATGGAGGATTCTTTTTTCTGGCGAATTGCGTTGACCGGTGAATCATGACAGGTAATCTCGTCCGGTGCATGAACAATCTCAATCCGGTCCGCCGGATACTCATATTTGGCAAGCTCCGCCTTAAGCCTTTCTTCCGGTCCTACGATATATACAAATAATCCTTCTTTTTCCTTCACCGCATTAACGGCGCCTAACACCATTTCTCCCGGCGAATTGTCACCGCCCATAGCATCTAATGCAATCTTTGTCATTTCCGGCATAAGTATACCTCCATTCTCAACTCTGGTTCAGATAAGCATAACACAACTTATTTACTATATCACAAAAAGCCTGTTTTGACAAATGAAATCCCCGCAGGAATAAATAAAACAAATCCCCGCCAGAATAAATAAAAAATAAAACAGGACCGCTATGGGGAAAGCAGGTTCTCCATAGCAGTCCTTATGGTTATATCCATATATCTTAGAAAT